>CAMNZV010000043.1 GCA_946575275.1 uncultured Clostridium sp.
CGAATAAAATTCAAGGTAAAGTAATACTAATATAACATGTATTATTTATTTTGGTGGTAAGATGAAAAAGGAGTGGAAGTTTTATAAATATAGATGGATATTAATTGCATTAATTCCTATAATTGCAATGGTAACTATAATGCAATTTAGAAGAATTCTTATGCCAACAAATGAAGAAATACTTAAATATATAAGAAATGCTAAGGGATATACATGTGACATAGAGTATGTAATTATAAATTCAAGAGGAGAATATACTGATAATGTTATAGCAGATTACAACAAGGGAGTAGGGGGAAGTCTGATTTTTCAGGATAATAGGAAAAAATTATATAAAGAAGATATTATAAGTATTACTGAAAATAACTCTGAATATAACACTGACTACAATTCAGATATATTATATCCATTAGGTTTTGTAAATAAAGTTTTAGATGGAGATATAGTTAGTATAAATGAGGATATGGAAGAATGGGGTGATATAAAATATTTAGAGGTTAATGTAAATTTAGACAATAAAAATAACCATATGAAGAGCTTAAAGGTTTATATAAACAAAAAGGACAAGACTCCAATATTAATTAAAGTTTATGATAAGGATAATTGTGAGAAGGTAACAATTAAATTTAAAGATTTTAAATATAGTAACTAGATAAAAGAGGTACATATAAAATTAACTGTTAAAATAACTGGTAATAAAGAATATTTTGTAAATAAATATATATTTCTTTGACATAATGACGTAACATGAAATATAATTTATACATAGAAACTCTTTACTACCAGGAGGATTAAATATGTTAGTTTATGAGAAATACGATGATTATTTAAAAAGAATTATAAAAACAGATAAAAATAGTAAATTAAATAGCGGTACCACAATACAATATAATAATGAAGAAGAATTGTTTAATATTATGAAAGATGGATATATGGCCATGGGAAATATTAATTTGCAGAAGGCATATAATATTAAAAATGAACTTATTGAAATACAAGAATATGAAACATGGCTTAGCGGAGTGTGATTTTTCAAATGACGACTATGGTAGTAAAAAGAGGAGATATTTTTTATGCGGATTTAAGCCCCGTAATAGGATCAGAACAGGGTGGGATAAGACCTGTAATTATAATGCAAAATGATATAGGAAATAGATATAGCCCAACAGTTATTGTAGCAGCAATAACATCACAAATTAACAAAGCTAAATTACCAACACATGTGGAAATTTCATCAGTGGAATATGGGCTAAATAGGGATTCGGTTGTTTTGCTTGAACAAATAAGAACTTTAGATAAAAAGAGATTAAAAGAGAAAATTGGGCATATGACAGATTCTGATATGCAGAAGGTAAATAAAGCTTTACTTATAAGTTTAAGCCTGGTTTAGAATAATATAAAATTTAAGTGACTTTTCAAGTGAATTGGGAAGTCACTTTTTTTAAAAAGATATTAGTATATACTATTTAACAATTTACCACTAAAAAGTATAACAAATTTAAAATATTGAGTATACAAGGGTGGCATTTTATGTTATTATAAGTAATGTAAAAAGAAAGTTGATTTTATTTAGGAGGAAAATATACTATGAATAGTAAGCAAGAATTAATAGAAATTTCTAAGCAAATTAGAAAAGATATTGTTGAAATGTTAACTGAATCAGCATCAGGACATCCAGGGGGATCATTATCTGCAGCAGATATTGTAACTACATTATTTTTTAAGGAATTAAATATAGATCCTAAAAATCCAAAGGATGAAAATAGAGATAGATTTGTATTGTCAAAAGGACATGCTGCACCAGTGCTATATAGTGCTCTTGCAAGAAGAGGATTTTTCGACCCTAAAGAATTAAATACATTAAGAAAGATTAATTCAAAATTACAAGGACACCCTAATATGAATGATGTTCAAGGTATAGATATGTCAACAGGTTCTTTAGGACAAGGTATATCAGCAGCAGTGGGTATGGCTTTAGCTGGGAAGACAGATAATAAAACATATAGGGTATATGCACTTTTAGGTGATGGAGAATTAGAAGAAGGTCAAGTGTGGGAGGCTTCAATGGCTGCTGCACATTACAATTTAGATAATATGACAATTTTCATTGATTCAAATGGACTTCAAATTGATGGTGATGTATCGGAGGTTATGAATCCAAAACCTATAGATAAAAAGTTTGAAGCATTTGGATGGAATGTTCTAATTATAGATGGACATAATTATGACGAAATAATAGAGGCAATAGAGAAAGCTAAAGGACATAAAGGGCAACCTACAGCAATAATTTGTAATACTGTAAAGGGTAAAGGTGTATCTTTTATGGAAAATGAGGCCTCTTGGCATGGAACAGCACCAAGTATGGAACAATGCAAGAAGGCACTTTCAGAAATAGGAGGTAATCTATAATGAGTAATAAATTAGCAACAAGAGAAGCTTATGGGGCAGCACTAAAAGAATTAGCAGTTACTAATAAAAATATAGTGGTTTTGGATGCAGACTTATCAAAGTCTACCAAAACAGCAGATTTTAAAGCTGTAGCTTCGGACAGATTCTTTAATATGGGTATTGCCGAAGCAAATATGATGGGTGTTGCAGCTGGTATGTCAACTTGTGGTAAGATACCTTATGTAAGTACCTTTGCAATGTTTGCAGCTGGAAGGGCTTTTGAACAAATAAGAAATTCAATTTGTTATCCAAATCTTAACGTTAAGATTTGTGCAACTCATGCAGGATTAACAGTAGGGGAAGATGGTGCTACCCATCAAGCAATAGAAGATATTTCTTTAATGAGAAGCATTCCTAATATGACTGTTATAAATCCAGCAGATGATATAGAAACTGAGGCAGCTATAAAGGCAATTGCAACATACAATGGACCATGTTATGTAAGGCTTGGAAGAATGGCTGTAGAAAGAGTTAATACTAATGATAACTATAAATTTGAAATTGGAAAAGGAGTAGTATTAGCAGAAGGTAGAGATGCTACTATTATAGCAACAGGAATTATGGTTGAAGCAGCTATTAAGGCGAAGGAAGAGTTGAAAAGTGAAGGTATAGATGTAGCTGTTATAAATATTCATACAATAAAACCAATGGATAGTAATTTAATAGTTGAATTTGCTAAAAAGACTGGGTTATTAGTAACAGCAGAAGAACATAGTATTATTGGGGGACTTGGTTCTGCAGTAGCAGAGGTGGTATCTGAAAGTTATCCAGTACCTGTAATAAGAATAGGAGTTAAGGATACCTTTGGTGAGAGTGGTAAGCCATCTGAATTATTAGAAAAGTATGGGTTAACATCTGAAGACATAAAAAATGCCGTTAAAAATGGCATTAACAATAAAAAGTAATATATTAATAATATTTTTTACAAGGTACAAATCAATTAAATTTGTACCTTGTATTTTTTATTATAATTTTTAAAATTAGTGGAAAGATAAATATAAGACTTATTATTGGAGGGAGCAGTTTATTTATGTTTAAACAAAACTTTAATATAATTATTGGTATAATTTTAGTTGCAATTTCTTTAGAATATTTTTTTATTCCAAATGGTATAGCATCAGGAGGCATATCAGGTTTAGCTATTGTTGTTAATAGTATATTTCCAAAACTTAATGTAAGTATTGTAACCTTAGCATTTAATATTGTGTTGTTTATTATTTCATTTATTTTAGTTGGTGGGGGATTTGGGAAAAATACTGTTTATACAAGTGTTCTATTGTCATTAGTTATGTGGATAATAGAGGTGTATCTTAATCCATTTGCTATAACTACTGACTTAATGCTAGCAACCATATTTGGATCTATAATATCTGCAATTGGAAGTGCAATAGTATTTGTTAATAATTCATCTACAGGAGGTACAGATATAATTGCCAAAATTTTAAATAAATACTTTGATTTAGATCTTGGAAAGGGAATATTAATAGTAGACTGTGTTATTACAGTTATTGCAATGATAATTTTAGGAATAGATGTAGGTCTTTATTCTTTTTTTAGTGTAATTATTTTAGGGGTGGCTATTGATAGATTCATAGATGGGTTTAATACAAGTAAGGAAATCCTTATTATGAGCAATCAATATGATAAAATTAGTGAGTATATTATGAAAAATCTAGAAAGAGGCTGTACATATATTAAATGTGAGGGAGCATATTCTAAAACCGAGATTAAAGCAATATATTCTGTTATGGGAAGAAGTGAATTTATTAAATTAAGAAAATTTATTTTAGAAATAGATAATAATGCTTTTATTAGCATACGTGAGTCTTATGAAATATTTGGTGAAGGATTTAAAAAAATGAAGGATTAAACTAAAAAAGAAACAAATTTGTTGTCCATTTTTGTGTTATGTTATAATATAAAATATATTAATAAGATTTTAGTTTGAAATACTAAATAATTTAAGGAGTGTTAAGATGATAAAGTTTAATAATATATCAAAATTGTATACTAACAATGTAAAAGCATTATCGGATGTTAATATGGAAATAGAGCAAGGTGATTTTGTTTTCTTAGTTGGACCTTCAGGAGCTGGTAAATCAACAATAATAAAGATGCTATTAAAAGAAATTGAACCTACATCAGGGTCAATTAGTGTAGGTAATACGAATTTAGCTAAATTATCTAGGGGACAAATTCCCTATTACAGAAGAAAAATTGGGATGGTTTTTCAAGATTTTAGATTAATACCAAATCTAAATGTATATGAAAATGTTGCATTTGCAATGAAGGTAGTTGAAGCAACACCAAGAGAAATCAAGAAAAGAGTTCCAATAGTACTATCTTTAGTTGGATTGTCACATAAGTATAAAATGTTTCCAAATGAATTATCAGGAGGAGAACAACAAAGGGTTTCCCTTGCAAGAGCAATTGTAAATAATCCAACTGTATTAATTGCAGACGAACCTACAGGAAACCTAGATCCAGAAACAGCAAAGGAAATTATGACACTTTTACTTGATGTAAACAAGTCAGGAACAACAATACTAATGGCAACTCATGCAAAGGATATAGTTGATAGTATGAAAAAGAGGGTTATTGCATTAGAAGGTGGTAACATAATTAGAGACGAAAAGAGAGGTATGTACGAATATGAAAATTAATACAGTAAACTACTTAATAAGTGATGCATTTAAAAGTTTGAAAAGAAACAAAACTATAAGTGCTGCATCAATAATTACAGTTTTTATTACATTTATTGTTTTGGGAGTTTTTGTATTGTTAGCATTAAATGCAAATTCCATTGCCTCAGGATTAGAAGATAAGATTCAAATTAAGGTATATTTAGACAATGATATAAAATTAATTGATGATAGAGAATTACAAATTAAACTAAGAGAGGAAGAAGGGGTAGAAAGTATTCAATATGAATCAAAAGAAGATGCATATAAAAGTGTTCAGGAAAATAATCCAAACTTTTTAAAAGGATATACTTTAGAAAAAAACCCATTCCCAGCTTCTTATATAGTTAATTTAACAGATGCTAGTAGAATAGATGAAATTGTAAAAGATATTGAAACACTTCCAGGCGTTGAGGAGGTTAGTCGAGATCAAGATATACTTCAAACAATGCAAAGTATAATTAATGGAGTTAGGTGGATTGGATTATCAATATTTGTAATATTAATTGGAGTATCCATATTCTTAATAATGAATACAACCAAATTAACTGTATATGCAAGAAGAAGAGAAGTTGGAATAATGAAATTTGTAGGTGCAACTGATTGGTTTATAAGATGGCCATTTATAATAGAGGGAATGGTTATTGGTTTTATTGGGACTATATTGTCTATAATTCCATTGTACTTTGGTTATAATTATGTATGTAATTCAATAATCAATTCTTTATCCTTTATGACGTTTTCAATAATTAGCCCAGGATATGTAGTAACAGTTTTATTAGGTTTATTTGCATTAGGTGGAATTATTGTTGGTGGAATAGCAAGTTTCTTAGCATTAAGAAAGTTCTTAAAGGTATAATAAGGAGATATATATGGATAGTATTGAAGAGGCTAAAATAAAAAGCAAACTATTTAAAAAGAGAATATTAAAATCAATAAGATTATTATTAGTAGTAGTTGTATCTTTTGCCATGGGGAATTTTGCTATGCAAAAAGGTTTTGTAATTGGAACAAATAGCAATAAATATAAGGAATTTATGAAGGCGGCAGATGAATATCCAGAGTACAATAAACTTTTTGAGGTAAGAAGGCAAATAGGTAACTTATATGCAGGAGATTTTTCAGAAGAAGATTTAGTAAATGGTGCCACCAAGGGAATGACAGCAGCTTTAGATGATCCATATACTGTTTATATGACTACAGATGAATATGAAAAGTACATGGGTGATAATTCAGGTGAATTTATAGGCATTGGAGTATATGTAACAATAAAGGATGGGCAAGTTGTTGTAAGTGGATTAATTAATGGTGGGAATGCAGAAGGTGCAGGAATAAAATCAGGAGATATTATTACAAAAGTAGATGGAGAGGCAGTTAATGGAGACATAGATAAGGCAGTTTCCTTAATTACAGGTAAAGAGATTAAGACTTTAGATATAAATATAGTTAGAAATGGTGAAGAAATTAATGTATTTGTAGATAGAGGGAAAATTGTTACTGTAGCTGCAGAAGGTGAAATGCTTTCTAATGGAATAGGATATATTATTCTTAAAAATTTTGATATGAAGAGTTCAGAACAATTTATTGATTGCGTTGAACAATTGAAAAATCAAGGAATGAAAGGTCTAATAATAGATCTTAGAGAAAATGGTGGAGGATATTTAACTCAAGCAATTAATATCGGATCTATGTTTATACCTAAGGGTGAGACAATAACCTATACATTAGATAAAAACAACAAAAAAGAAGTTTATGAGTCAACTGGGAAAAACTCAATAGATATACCATTAGTGGTATTAATAGATGGATATTCAGCTAGTGCATCAGAAGTGCTTACAGGTGCATTAAGGGATTATGATATTGCTGAAACAGTAGGAACAACCAGTTATGGAAAAGGTGTTGTTCAGAGTATATTTAAACTAGAAAATGGAATTGGTGGACTTAAAATTACAACTTCAAAGTATTACACACCAAATGGAGAAAATATTAATAAAACAGGTATAAAACCAGATTATGAAGTTGAATTACCAAAAGAAATAAGAAATGAAGAATATTCAAAGGATAAAGATATACAATTACAAAAGGCCATAGAGGTCATAGGGGATAAAGTTAAATAGGAGGCTATTGGTATGGATTTAATATTATATACACTAAGATCATTATCATATATTGTAGTTGAGCCTTCTTTAATATTGCTATTAATAGTGGTGTCGATATTTTTCTACCTTAAAAACAGAAAGATTGCCATTTTACAAAAAATCACAATGGGTGAAAGAATAAGTTCGCCATTAGAATTAACATTATCACAAATTGTACTTGGAATGTTACTTGGTATATTAGGAAGCTTAATATTAAGTAGTTTAGGAATAGTATTTAAAGAAGATTCTGGGATAATATATTTATTATTGATTTCGATGTTATTAATGTTTATAAAGCCAAGGCTAGTTTGTTTTTCATATTCGGCAGCAATACTTGGAATATTAAGTATAATATTAACATATATACTACCTTACTTTGGGCTGAAAAATAATATTTTAGAAATTGATATATTAAGTTTAATGACCTTTGTGGCTGTAATGCATATTTTAGAAGGAATTATAGTCATGTTTGACGGAGATAAAGGAGCCATTCCCATATTCTCCTCAAAAGGAAATAAAATAATGGGAGGATTTGCATTAAGTAGATATTGGATATTGCCTTTAGCAATATTTATAGCATTTCCAATGCAAAGTGGATCTTCTTATAGTGCAGAAACAATTATGACACCTAATTGGTGGCCAATAATAAAATCTAATTACATTATTAACATAATTGAAATATCATTATTGTCAGCAATACCTTTTTTTGGTGTGATTGGATATTCATCAGTTACATTTACAAAAAGGAAGAAACAAAAAGCAGTATCTTCAGGAATATATATTATTACATTTGGAATACTACTAGGTATAGTAGCACAATTAGGTAGGATTGGTCTTGTAGGAGATATTGTTACAATAATATTTGCACCTGTAGCCCATGAATTTATGTTGTATATTCAAAGAAAAAAGGAAGACAAAGACAAATCCATTTATATAAGTGATGATAATGGAATTGCTATATTAGATATAATTCCATATTCAGAAATTGCAAATTTAGGAATAAAATCAGGGGACAAAATAGTCAAAGTAAATAATGAATTTGTAGAAACTGAAAAAGATGTATATGCTATTGTAAAAAAGGATATTGATATAATAGAATTGGATATACTAACATTAGAGGGGGAAAATAAAAAAATTAAGCTTCATAATGAAGAAAAAAAGGGCTTATGTGCTTTGCTAGTACCAAGAACTGTAAATACAGAAAAAGCTATACCCTTTAAACAAGAAAGCTTTTCAGAAGTGTTACATAAAATGGACTCAAAATCAGATAGGAGTCATAAATAATAGTTAAATATCAAGAGGTATATTCTTTGGGGAGATTATAACAAAGGAATATATCTCTTTTGTTGACTAGAGATAAATAATTTTGTATAATTAATACGAATACAAGTTCGCATATTGGAGGGAATTATGGGAGAATTTAAAATTAAATCAAGTTTTAGGCCAACAGGGGATCAACCACAAGCAATTAATAAATTAGTTGATTCAATAAACGAAAATAATAAATATCAAACCTTACTTGGAGTAACAGGCTCAGGAAAGACTTTTACTATGGCTAATATAATTGAAAAAACTCAAAAACCCACATTGATTTTAGCCCATAATAAGACTTTAGCAGCGCAGTTATGTTCTGAATTTAAGGAATTTTTCCCGGGCAATATTGTGGAATACTTTGTAAGTTATTATGATTATTATCAGCCAGAGGCTTATGTGCCACAAACAGATACCTTTATAGAAAAAGACGCATCAATTAATGATGAAATAGATAAATTAAGGCACTCTGCCACTTCAGCTTTATTTGAAAGACGGGATGTTATAATTGTTGCATCTGTATCTTGTATTTACGGTCTTGGTAACCCTGATGAATATCTTAAACTTACCATAAGTTTAAGAAAGGGTATGGAAAAACCTAGAGATGAAATTATAAGAAAATTAATTGAAATACAGTATGAACGAAATGATATAGATTTTTCTAGAGGAACCTTCAGGGTAAGGGGAGATTATTTAGACATTATTCCAG
>CAMNZV010000044.1 GCA_946575275.1 uncultured Clostridium sp.
CTATTGGTTTTTTTCCTTTTTCAGTTTCTATAATTGTACCTGAAGCTAAGCATTGATCATCATCACCCACAACGCAAATATTCTTATTTTTTTCTGCTAGTAATCTAACTAATTCATATTGTGCCCCATTTGTATCTTGATATTCATCTACCATAATATATTGAAATTTTCTTTGGTAAAATTCTAATACATCTGCTTTCCTTTGAAATAGTTCTACTGTTTTAAAAATTAAATCATCAAAGTCTAAAGCATTATTTTCTTTTAACCTTTTTTGGTATAACAAATATACATCTGCAATTTTATTATCCCTAAAGTTATCTTCAAATTCACGTTTAAAGCTATGAGCACCTTGTAACTTATCCTTAGCTCTACCAATTCTGCCTGCAATTTCCCTTTGTGATATATCTTTATCATCAATTCCAATTATTTTCATACATTCTGTCATTAATGTTTTTTGATCTGAGGTATCATAAATTGTAAAGCTCTTTTTATATCCTAAATGTTCAATTTCACGTCTTAATATCCTTACACAAGTTGAGTGAAATGTAGATATCCACATATCTTCAGCTTTTTCTCCAACTAAAGCCTTTACCCTCTCTCTCATTTCCTTTGCCGCCTTATTAGTAAAGGTTATTGCTAAAATTTTATAAGGTTGTATTCCTAAATCTTCAATCATATGTGCCATTCTATAAGTCAAAACCCTTGTTTTACCAGATCCTGCACCTGCTAAAATTAACAACTGACCATCTACAGTTGTTGCTCCTTCATATTGCTCTTTATTTAGTAATGATTTTAAATCCAAAATCATTCCCCCTCTCTCTTAAAAGAAATTTTGTTGAAATGAACATATTTATATCCTAACCTTTATTTTACCACAAAAAAGTAAGGAGCTGTGTACTAATTATTTAGTGCCACAGCCTCCTATATTTGTTATTTACTTCTGCTAAATACAATTTGGGTATCATTAGATAGATCCATATTATATTTATATCCGTCTTCATTAAAATTTTTTATGTCTTTTATGGTATTTATCCTATTTTTAATAATAAATTTTGCTATTGTACCTCGTGCCTTTTTTGCATATGTTCCAACATTTTTATATTTATTATCTTTAAATTCATAAAAAATAATATCCACAAATTTATTTTTTTCTTTAATTTTATCCACATTTAATGCACTGCTATATTCTAAGGAGGCTAAATTAATTAAAGTTTTATCTCCACTTGAATTATTTAATTCCTTTAGAATACTATCTGTTATTTTATTTTTCCAGAAATCATATAGGTTAATATCATTTAATTTAGTTGCCATTTCTAATCTATATTCTTTTATTATATCTAATGGTTTTATTATTCCATAAAGACCTGAAAGTATTCTAATTATCCCATTTGAATATTTTAAATCTTCCATAGAAAATTCATCTACATTTATATTTTTAAAAACCTCACCATTAAAAGACTTAATTGCAATACACTTATTATCTTCCAAATTAAAATCTTTGAATCTACAATAATTTTCCCTTGCAATTTTTTCTGAAACCTTAAATATTTTTGATAATTCTGCTTTCGAGTATAATTTTAATAATTCTATAAGCTCTATAGCTTCATTTTTATATTCAGGCTCAGTAGCTATTGGTATTAATTCATTATCAAATGATGGTTTAAAAGTTTTAGCAGAGGATAATATTATTATCATATTCCAAGAAACTCCTGATATTTATCTTCTTTAAATCCTATTAAAATTTTGTCCCCATCTATTAAAATTGGTCTTTTAACAAGCATTCCATTTTGTGATAGTAACTTTGCTGCTTCATCTTTTGACATATTGGAAACCTTGTCCTTAAGATTCATTTCCTTATATAATTTACCTGATGTATTAAAAAACTTCTTTATTTCAAGATTACTTATATCCATCCAATTAAGCAATTCATCTTCTGTTGGATTTTCTAATACAATATCCCTATCTTCAAATATAATATTGTTTTCCTTTAAAAACTTTTTTGCCCTAATGCATGTTGTACATTTAGGATATTCAATAAATTTAATCAAATATATCACCTCTATTTTAAAAAATTATTAAATCTTTCAACAACCTTATCCTTGCCTAATATCTTCATAATAGTACATAAATCTGGTGTATTTGATCTATGAGTTACAGCAGCCCTTATTGCACCTGCAACATCTGATACCATACCTTTATATTCCTCAGGATTTTTCTTGTATTTTTTTCTGTCAGTTGCATATCCAAGGTCTACTGCTATAGCTTTTAATTCATTAAACCATTCATCATTATCTATATCTAATGAAAACTTATCCTTATACACTTCAATTATTGCCTTTGCCTTTATCATATCAATATTATTTGGAAGTTCAATGTTTTCATCTGCATAAAATAAATCATCAAAGAAATAGAAAATCTTTTCTTTTACATCACTCCATTTAGCAAAATCTTTTCTAGGCTTTGGACCCTCTTTATCAATATTGAAAACCTCTTTCATCATAGCTTCATTGGAGGTAACTAATGTATACATTTCTTTATCATATTCCTTAGCCCAGTTTGTATAATAATCATAAACATCACTTGCCTTAATTTTAGAAATAACATTTTTACTAACATCATTAAGCTTAACCATATCAAATAAGGCTCCACTCTTACTCATCTTGTCTAGTGAAACTGTAAAATCATGATAATCACTTGTAGGATTTTCTTCTCTCCATTCTTCATAGGTAGAATTAATTATATTTAGTAAATATTCAATTACAGATACTACAGGATAGCCTTCCTCTTTATAGTAGCTCACTGCACTTTCTGCATCTTTTCTCTTACTTAATTTTCTCTTAGAACCACCATCTTGTTTCATAATAGTTGGAATATGAGCATATTTTGGTGTTTCAAATCCTAAAATATCAAATAACTGAAGATGTATTGGAAGTGATGACAGCCACTCTTCTCCTCTAATTACATGAGTTGTTCTCATTAATGCATCATCAATTACATGTGCAAAATGATAGGTTGGAAGTCCATCTGATTTTATTAAAACTATATCAATATTATTTTCTGGAAATGATACCTTTCCTTTAATTAAATCATTATATTCTACTCTATTATTAAAATCACCAGGGGATTTTAACCTTATAATATAACCTTCACCATTTTCAATCTTTGTAATAGCTTCTTCTGTAGATAGATTTCTACATGGAGCATATTCTCCATAATATCCAGGCAAAATCTTATTTTCCATTTGTTTTTCACGTACTGCATTTAAATCTTCTGCTTTGCAAAAACATGGATATGCTATTCCAAGCTTTATTAAATCTTTAGCAAAGGTTTCATATATTTCTTTTCTTAAACTTTGTTTGTATGGACCATATTCTCCCTTTTCTGTTTCATTTAAAGTCATTCCTTCGTTGAAATTCATTCCATAATTATTAATAGTTTCTATAGTATCCTTTATAGCACCTAAAACTTCCCTCTTTTGGTCTGTATCCTCTACTCTTAAAAAGAAAATACCATTACTTTCATCTGCTAATCTTTCGTTAATTAAAGCTGCAAATATTCCTCCAATATGTTGAAATCCAGTTGGACTTGGTGCATATCTTGTAACCATAGCCCCTTCTTTTAAATTTCTTTTTGGATATTTGTTTAAATAATACTCCGGTGTTTTATCTACATTTGGAAATATAATATTGGCTAATTTTTCTAAACTCATTTTTACCATCCTTTACTAAAAACTTTTTAATATATTTAATTCTTCATCAGATAATTCCCTATATTCGCCTTCTTCTAATTGTTCATCTAAAGGAATTGTTCCAAATTCTATTCGTTTTAAATATGTAACATTTTTTTCTACAGCTTCAAACATTCTTTTAACCTGATGAAATTTCCCTTCTGAAATTGTTACTTTTACTTCAGATTCTCTATTTTCTATAGATATAATTTCTAATATTGCCTCTCTACATTTATATCCATCATCTAAGGTAATTCCATTTTTAAAAGCAATTATATCACTTTCTGATACTATATTGTCTATTTTAGCATAATAAACTTTATTTACATGGAATTTAGGAGATATTAATCTATGATTTAAATCGCCATCATTTGTTAAAAATAATAATCCTACTGTATCCTTATCAAGCCTACCTATTGGAAATGGTTGAAATGCCTGATGATCATATTCAAGTAAATCTATAACAGTATCAGAAACATTATCTGTGGTTGCAGAAACAACTCCACTTGGTTTATTCATCATTAAATAAATATTTTTTCTATAAAATATCTCTTCACCATTAATAACAATATTAGATTTTTCTGGATCTATTAAAGTGCTACTATCCTTAACTATTTTACCATCAACTAATATTAAACCCTTCTTTGCTACCTGTTTTATTTCTTTTCTGCTTCCATAACCAAGATTTGATACAATCTTATCTAATCTCTCCATAAAAGACCTCCTATTTTTTTAACTCTAATTATTATACTTGTTAAACACGCCTTTGTGCAAGGTAAAAAAGCAAGGTGTAAGTTTTTAAACCTTCACCTTGCTTAAAATGTTTAACTAATTAATTCCATTTAAATAATAATTCATTACTTTTGGAACATGATTTTGTGTTTCTGCTGGCATTTTATATAAATCTGCTGCTGATTTTACTCCTCTATATTGTACAGTTCCTGAACCTGCACCATATGCCATTAAAGCCATTTCTACATCTCCACCATAGCTATCTAACTGATATTTTAACAATTGAACTCCACCTTTAATATTATCATCAATATTATAGGCATTTCCCACATTAAATTGTTTGCATACAGATGGCATTAATTGCATTAATCCCATTGCTCCTGCAGATGAGGTGACATTTGGTTGAAAGTCCGATTCTACCTTTATTAGAGCTAAAACCAACTTTGGATCAACACCATATTCATCACAGTATTTGTTTACAGTACTATAAATCTCTTGGGTTGTAGCATTACTACTAGTTGTACTAACATTTCCTATGTTTAAATTATTGTAATACCCATTATAATTTAAAAGTTGCATTGGTAAATCATTTAAAACTTGCCCTGCACTAGTATTAAAGCTAGTTGTTGAGCTTGTCAAACCACTTATTGTGGAATTAGAGCTTGTACTGTTTTTCATAGACTCCATTAAAGATTGCAACACAAGTTCAAACTCCATTCCATCTCCTAATTGAGATTTCATTATATTTTGCATCATGCTTAATCCATATAATTCCTCTAGACTTCCCATTCCTGTAGTACTTGTGCTACTTTGAGTTAATCCACTTAAATAATCACTCACCTATTTTTCCTCCTTAGACTACTTCAAATATTATTTCATCATAATCCTCATAATTAACATTTTTATAATAACTTTTGCTCATTACCATAATTCTATATTCACCTTTTAAAAATGGTATAAATGTATAATAATTTTTCCTACTATATTCTTGTACCTTTATCCAATTTCCAAGCTCCATTATATAAAACTGATAGCAAACATTTTTTCCACCTTCACTAGATACAGAGAATGTTACCTCTGTATTTGCCTTAACACTTTGCTTATCTAAAACTATTTTTGTATTAAATACTTTTAAAGAATCTACTACATATACACTTATATCTTTTTTGCTGTCAAATTCCTCTTGACATTTTATGTTCTTTGCAAAAATCTCAAAAGTATACTTACCAGTACATTTAGGCATTATGTTAAATTTCTTATTTCTAACAAAACCTGTATCTTCTACTAAATACCCATTAATCTTTGTTACAAATCTAACTAGTGTTTCTTCTGTATTTTCTATTATAGCCTCTAATTTTATTAAATCTTCCACCATATAATTTTCTTTATCATTTATTAAAACACAATCAATACTAGCTGGAAGATAATCATAAACCTTTAAAGCTACAAACATATTACTGTCATATTCTTTATCAGAATATTTATCCTTAATTTTAACTTCTATATTGTAGTCACCTTTTTCCTCTGGAATAAAGTCTACCCAATTTGAAAGACCATAATCTAGCCTTTCCATTTCAATTCCATCCTTATAAACTACAAAGGCATAACTTATACAAACTCCACCATTAGCTACTACTTTTAAATTTACAGGAGTATTTGCAATTATATTTTTATTTGGATTTATTATTACATCCTTTATTCTAATTGGTTTTGTTCCTTTTTTTTCAATGATATAGTCCATTTCCTTTTTAGATTCATATTCTAGATTGGAGGAAATATCTTTACAAAATACTATAATTTTATATTCCCCTTCAACAGTTGGAACCCATGAATAAGTATCATTTCTATTATATCCTGAATCTTCACTTATTGCTCCCTCTACCATAAATCTATATAATAATTCTCGTCCACCTTCAGCTAGAACTTTAATATTAATTTCATTTCCATTTAATTGTGGTGATTTAATATCTGTCCATATTTTATTTATTGTCACCTTTTTATAAGGTTCAATACTATAGTTTATTACTGCCCTATCATCATATTCATTATTTGACAATAAATCCTTTGCTAAACATAAAATTTTATAATTCCCTGCATGTTTCTCTTTGAAATATAGCACTTTCTTTGAGGAAAAATCTTGGATACAAACAATTTTACCATCCGTATTAATTTTTAAAAACTTGTATAATATAGCTCTTCTATCTGCTAAATTTGTATCAACTCTAAATATCAATTCATTATTTACTATTAATTCTTTAGTTAGACAAGTGAAATCAATTATCTCAACTTTATTAATTGGAGAAACATTAAAAATTACAGTAGTAAATTCATCACAATTTTCAATAGAATTTACCCTTTTACATTCTATTAAAATTTCATGGGTACCTTCTTCAGTTGCCACATAGGATATTATATTATCCACCCCATAATCTCTAATAGGTTGCCAACCATGATTTGCCTTAATCCAAAATCTATATAATATATCATTAAAGTTTGAATTAACACTAACTTCAATTTTCTCTCCCACAACAATTTTAGTTTTATTTATTTTTACATCTTCTATAATCTTTAATTCCTTAAGTCCTTTAATTAGAACCTCTTCCTTTTGCATAAAATCAAAGGGTCTATTAGAATCCTTTAATTTCCCCTGTACCATTATTGTATACTTTCCCTCATCTTCAGGAATCCATGGACAAAATCTATCCTCTGAAAAGTCCCGAAGCTTATTCCATACACCATCTCTTCCAATAAGGAACTTGTAATCTATATCCTTATCATTTGACAAAACTCTTATCTTTTGTTCCTCATTTATTATTTTCTGTCCCTCTATATCAAATAAAACTTGTAAATCATTCAAAATACTCACCTCTTTTTATATTTCAAATAATATTTTAACATGTTTTACTTTATTTTCCAATTAAATTTTTAATTAATTATTGATAATAAACTTTTAATTAATTTTTCATCCTGTTTTGATGTTCTTTTTTTATTACCTGAAGTTCTGCCTCCAGCTCTTCTTATTTGTTGTGCCATATGTCTATCTTCTAATAACATATCAATGTTTTCATTAGTATAAATTAATCCACTTGGATTTATGACATAAGCTTTTTTTCCTAAACACATTGCTGCAACTCCATAATCTTGAGTTATTACAATATCCTTTTCTCTTGTTTCATTAACAACGTACATATCTACAACTTGAAAGCCACTATCTACAATTTTAACATTAGAATAATCACTTTTTATTAAATGATTAACATCACAAAATATAACCACATCTATTTTATATTTTTTTGCCGTATTTTCAATAATGGGAATGCTTGGACAAGCATCCCCATCAATTATTATTTTCAAATTATTAAAGTCTCTTTTCAAGATCTGCTTTTAGATCTTCATATCCTGGCTTTCCAAGTAAAGCAAACATATTCTTTTTGTATGCTTCAACTCCTGGTTGGTCAAATGGATTTATTCCAAGTAAGTATCCACTTATTCCACATGCCTTCTCAAAGAAGTAAACTAACTGTCCAAAATAGTATGGTGATATTTCTGGAACATTTAAAATAATATTTGGAACTCCACCGTCATTATGTGCAAGTATAGTTCCTTCAAAAGCTTTCTTGTTTACAAAGTCTAATTCTTGACCTGCTAAGAAATTAAGACCATCTAAATCATCACTTGTTTTATCAATAACAACTTTCTTTTTAGGTGTTTCTATATTAATTACTGTTTCAAATAAATTTCTTCTTCCTTCTTGGATATATTGTCCCATTGAGTGAAGATCTGTTGAAAAACTAACTCCTGCAGGAAATAATCCCTTATTATCCTTACCTTCTGATTCCCCATAAAGTTGTTTCCACCATTCATTAAAATATACTAATGATGGTTCATAGTTAACTAGGATTTCAATTTCTTTTCCTTTGTTATATAATGCATTTCTAGCTGCTGCATATTGGTAGCTTGCATTTTCTTTTAATGAAGGGTTAGAATATTCTTCTCTTGCATCACTAGCGCCTTGCATTATTTCGTCTATATTAATTCCAGCTGCTGCTATTGGTAATAGTCCAACTGCAGTTAATACTGAGAATCTTCCTCCAATATCATCAGGTACAACAAAAGTTTGGTATCCTTCTGAATCAGCTAAAGTTTTTAAAGCTCCCTTTGATTTGTCTGTTGTAGCATATATTCTATTTTTAGCTTCTTCTTTTCCATATTTCTTTTCTAAATATTCTTTAAAAACTCTAAAAGCAATTGCAGGTTCAGTTGTAGTTCCTGATTTAGATATAACATTTACTGATACATCTTTTCCATCTACTGCCTCTAATAAATCTGCTAAATATGTTGAACTTATGCTATTACCACAATAGAAAATCTTTGGTGCTGTTCTTTTTTTACATCCTAAAGAATTATGAAAACTATGTGATAGTAATTCTATAGCAGCTCTTGCTCCTAAATAAGAACCTCCAATACCAATTACAACTAAACCATCTGAATCTGATTTAATTTTTTCTGCTGCTTTTTTTATTTTTTCAAACTCTTCTTTATCATAATTAACTGGAAGATCAATCCATCCTAAAAAATCACTTCCTGCTCCACTCTTATTATGTAGCTTATCATGAGCATTTTTCACTTGTTCTTCTAAATATCCAAGTTCATGTTCATTTAAAAAAGGTGCTGTTTTACTTAAATCTAAAGTTAATTTTTTCACAATTCTTACCTCCAAATATTTAATCTCTTTCTTACCAGTTTTTATTATATCACATTTTTTAAAAATA
>CAMNZV010000045.1 GCA_946575275.1 uncultured Clostridium sp.
TTTGAAAAGTGGTTAAATAACAAATTTGGAACTAGTAAGGCTAATGATATTATTATGACTTTAACGATGATTGTATCTTTTATTTTTAGTATTGGAATATTTATTGGGATTCCAACAGGAGTGGCATCACTTTTTCAAAGATACTCACTTAATTCTATTGCACTTAATTTAATAGAAGCCTTTTTAAGAATAATAATATTAATATTTTATATGTGGATTATTAGTAAAATGGATGATATTTATAGATTATTTCAATATCATGGTGCAGAACATAAAACAATATTTTGTTATGAAGCAGGGGAAGAACTTACAGTAGAAAATGTTAAAAAGCAGTCAAGATTCCATCCAAGATGTGGAACTAACTTTATATTTTTAATAATGATTGTAAGTATAATTATTTTTGCATTTACATCTTGGGGAAACTTTTTTTATAGATTAGCCTTAAGGGTAATTTTAGTGCCTGTAGTTTCAGGAATTTCCTATGAAATTATAAGATGGCTTGGAAAAAATAATAGTAAATTAGCAAAGATAATTTCATATCCTGGAATAAAACTTCAAAATTTAACTACTAGAGAACCTGATTCTGACCAAATTGAAGTGGCAATTAATTCTCTTATGAAGGCAGAAGGAATTAAACCTAAGGATACTATTAAAACTTTAATAGATGAAGGTGTAAATAAACTTATTGAAAGTGATACAGCAAGACTGGATGCAGAATTATTACTTTGTAAGGTTTTAAATAAGAGTAAGGTATATTTATTAACTAATTTTAATGAAGAAATATCTAAGGATGAAGCTTTGGAATATTTAAAACTTATAGATATTAGAGCAAGAAAAAAGCCTATAAAATACATATTAGGTGAATGTGATTTTATGGGGCTAGATTTTAATATTGAAGAAGGTGTTTTAATTCAAAGAAGTGATACCGAAGTTTTAGTTGAAGAAGTATTAAAGCTTATTCCAGAAGAAGCTAATATAAATGTATGTGATTTATGTAGTGGAAGTGGTGCAATTGGAATTTCATTAGCTCATTATAGAAAAAATATAAAGGTTGATTTAATTGATAATTTTAACATCCCAGAAAAGGTGACAAAGGAGAATATTATAAAAAATAATGTGGGAGATAGAGCCTTGTTTATAAAAAGTGATTTGTTAAAGGAGCCAATAAACTTAAATAAAAAATACCACATATTAGTTTCAAATCCACCTTATATAGAAAATAAGGAAATTAACAATTTAATGAGTGATGTTAAGGATTATGAACCTATAGTTGCATTAGATGGTGGCGAAGACGGATTGAAGTTTTACAAAAGGATTATGAAAGAAAGTATGGCGGTATTAGAACAAAATTCCATACTTGCCTTTGAAATTGGATATAATCAAGGAGAAATTGTAAAAAAACTAATGGAGGAAGGTGGTTTTTGTAATATAAATGTAATAAAGGATTTAAGTGGTCTTGATAGAGTAGTAATTGGAAAGTTTTCTTGTTGAAAATATTAATTGAGTTGTGATATAATACAATGATGTGAAAATTAGAAATACGGAGTGATATCATGTTATTAGATAAATTAGCTTTTACAGAGAATAAGTATGACGAATTATCTGTAAAAATAAGTGATCCTTCAATTATGGCGGATCAAAATGAATGGAGAAAATTGTGCAAAGAGCACTCAGACCTTGAAATAATAGTAAATGCTTATAGAGAATATAAAAAGGTTGTAGAAGATTTAGCAGCAAACAAAGAGATGCTATCATCTGAAAGTGATAGAGAAATGAAAGAACTTCTTCAGGAAGAAATATCAGAACTATCAAAAAGAGAGGTAGAGCTTGAAAGTCATATACAAATATTACTTTTACCTAAGGATCCTAACGATGAAAAAAATGTTTTTGTTGAAATTAGGGGTGGAGCAGGTGGAGAAGAAGCTGCTTTATTTTCTCATAGCTTATTTAGAATGTATACTAGATATGCTGAAAATAACAGATGGAACGTTGAGATGATGAGTCTTAATGAAACAGACCTTGGAGGATTTAAAGAAGTTGTCTTTATGATTAAAGGTAATGGAGCTTATTCAAAGCTTAAATACGAAAGTGGAGTTCATAGAGTTCAAAGAGTTCCAGATACTGAATCAAGTGGTAGAATACATACCTCCACAGTAACTGTTGCAGTGCTTCCAGAAGTTGATGATGTTGAAATAGAAATCAATGAAAAAGATTTAAAAATTGATGTATTTAGGGCATCTGGAAATGGTGGACAGTGCGTTAATACAACAGATTCAGCAGTTAGAATGACTCACTTGCCAACAGGACTTGTTGTATCATGTCAAGATGAAAAATCACAACTTAAAAACAAAGAAAAGGCATTAAAAGTATTAAGATCTAGATTGTATGAATTGGCTGAAGCTGAACGATCAAAAGGTATTGCAGAGGACAGAAAAAGCCAAGTTGGTACAGGAGATAGAAGTGAAAGAATAAGAACATATAATTATCCTCAAGGTAGAGTAACTGACCATAGAATAGGACTAACTTTATACAAACTTGAGACATTTTTAGATGGTGATATAGACGAAGTTATAAATGCATTAATAACTGCAGACCAATCTGAAAAGATGAAGAAAATGGGAAATAATTAATTTGTTTAAAAAGTCCTACATTTTATTTAGATGTGGGACTTTTTGTATAATTGGGGGCAATTTAATGAATATATTTAAAGCTATTAAAAGAGAATCAAAGTTTCTAAAAAACTTTTATATAGTAATGATTACAATTGGAATTTTTTTACCCCTCACAATGTACTTAACAGGGGTGAAAACTCTTTTTTATTATGGTTTTATGGTGGCTATTGAGATATTAATTATAATTGCAATAATTAATAAATTAAATTCAACAAAAATAAAATATTCCTGTAACAATAATAGATTAAAATTTAAAATAGGTATTTTTTTAAGGGAAAATTTACTGTTTTGTGATAAAATTGTTTTAGTTCATACAGAAAAGATGGAAGAGGACATGGAGATAATTCTAGTTTCAACAGTAAAATTCAAAAATAAAAGTTTAAAACCAATTTTAAAAGCATTTTATAAAAGATATCCAAAGCTTCAGAAAGAAATAGACAAAATAAAGAAAAATGAAGAGGAAGACCACATTTATTATTACCAAATAATAAAAAGAGGTGGGTTAAAAAAATATTTACTACTAGATACAATATATAAAAATTGTGTGAAAGCTATATATACAATAGAATGTATTGAAAATATTAAAATTGCTAGAGGGCAAACCTTAGTTTAAGAGAGAAGGAAATGTTTTGGAAACAAAAATATCTAAAATTTCAAAAAGTGAAAATTATGATACATATTTAGATGAAGCATCAGAAATAATAAAAAAAGGTGGAATAGTAGCTTTTCCAACGGAAACTGTATATGGATTAGGGGCAAATGCATTGGATGAAAATGCAGTGAAAAAGATATTTATAGCAAAAGGTAGACCGCAGGATAATCCATTAATTATCCATGTAGCACATAAGGATATATCAAAATATGTTAAAGAAGTACCTAAAATAGCTTCTGAAATTATGGATAAATTTTGGCCAGGACCTATAACCCTTATTTTATTTAAGAAACCTATAATACCAGATGTGACCAGTGCCTCTTTAGACACAATTGGAGTTAGAATGCCTGACAATAAAATAGCACAGGAATTAATTAAAAGATCAAGGGTTCCAATAGCAGCACCATCTGCAAATATTAGTGGAAGGCCAAGTCCAACAGATTTAGATAGGTGTGCTGAGGATTTAGATGGCAGGGTAGACTACATTATTGGAGGGGAAAAGTGCAAAGTTGGTGTAGAATCTACGATTTTAGATTGCACTGTAGATCCACCAATTATATTAAGACCAGGTGGAATAACACTAGAAATGTTACAGAAAATAGACAATAGAATAAAAATAGATAAGGGAATATTAGTTAAATCTGAAAATACAAGTTTCAAGCCTAAGGCTCCAGGAATGAAGTATAAACACTATGCTCCAAAGGCCCCAGTAAAAATTATAAAAGGAAATAAAGATAAAACTATTGAAAAAATCATTGAAATGATACAATATTATAGTGATGAAGGAAAGATAGTTGGAGTACTATCAAGTAGTGAAAATAGTAGATTATACAAGAATTCTAAGGTTATTACCCTTGGAAAAGATTTAAATGAAGTTGCAAAAAATTTGTTTAAGGCCCTTAGAGATTTAGATGATTTAGGTGTAGACATCATATTATCTGAAGCCTTTGAAGAAACAGGGGTAGGTCTTGCAATAATGAATAGGCTTAACAAAGCAGCAGGTTTTGATATAACAATAGTTTAGGAGGAAGAATTATGAAAATAGCAATTGGATGTGACCATGGAGGGTATACATTAAAAAATCTTATAATAGAACATCTTAAGGAAAAGAATTATGAGGTGAAGGATTTTGGAACATATTCTACAGAATCTTGTGACTATGCAGATTATGCAATTCAAGTAGCCGAAAGTGTAGCAACAAAGGAAAACGAACTTGGTATATTAATTTGCGGAACTGGAATTGGAATTGGCATTGCAGCAAATAAGGTCCCAGGTGTAAGGGCTGCATTATGTAGTGATACTTTTAGTGCTCATGCAACTAGAGAACATAACGATGCTAATATACTAACAATGGGAGAAAGGGTAGTAGGACCAGGTCTTGCACTTGATATAGTAGATGCATTTTTAAATGCCACCTTTGAAGGAGATAGACATATTAAAAGAATAGACAAAATAACAGAAATAGAAAGAAAATATTATAAGTAGTGCTGGAGGAATATAAAATGAGTAAAATTATTGAAATTAATCATCCATTAATATTGCACAAACTTACATACATTAGAGATAAAAATACTGGTTCAAAGGAATTTAGGGAATTAGTAAGTGAAGTTGCTATGCTTATGACTTATGAGTCAACTAGGGATTTTGAAATGGAAGAAATAGAAATAGATACTCCGGTATGTACAATGAAAACAAAGGTCTTATCAGGAAAAAAAGTAGCTATAATACCAATTCTAAGGGCTGGACTTGGACTTGTTGAAGGGGTTCTAAAATTATTACCTTCAGCCAAGGTTGGGCATATTGGGCTATATAGAGATGAAGAAACTTTAAAACCTGTAGAATATTTTTGTAAACTACCACAAGATATAGATAAAAGAGAGGTTATAGTTGTAGACCCTATGCTTGCAACAGGTGGTTCGGCTATAGATGCAATAACAATGCTTAAAAATAAGGGGGCCGATAATTTAAGGTTTATGTGCCTAATTGCAGCACCAATAGGTATTGAAGCTTTAAAAGAGGCGCATCCTGATGTTGATATATATGTAGCTAAAATAGATGAAAAATTAAATGAAAAGGGATATATAGTGCCAGGGCTTGGAGATGCTGGAGACAGATTATTTGGTACGAAATAACTTCAACTTAGTATTATGGAGGTAAATTATGAAGAAAATTATAACAATTTTTGGAACCAGGCCAGAGGCAATCAAAATGGCACCCTTAGTAAAAGAATTAGAGAGAACAGAAGGTATAGACTCAAAGGTGTGTGTAACAGCTCAACATAGGGAAATGCTTGATCAAGTATTAGATTATTTTGAAATAACACCAGACTTTGACTTAAATATAATGCAGACAAAGCAAACCTTAACTGGCGTTACAAATAAGGTTTTAGAAGGTTTAGAAGAAGTATTTACAGAGGAAAAACCTGATATGATATTAGTTCATGGAGATACAACTACTACATTTGCTGGAGCCCTTGCAGCTTTTTATCAGCAAATAAGAGTTGGTCATGTAGAGGCTGGACTTAGAACTTTTGACAAATACTTTCCATACCCAGAAGAAATGAATAGAAAACTTACAGGATCTTTAGCAGATTTACATTTTGCACCAACAAAGGTATCAAAAGAAAATTTACTTAAAGAAGGTGTACCTAAAGAAAATATATTTATTACTGGAAATACTGTAATAGATGCCATGAAACATACAGTAAAAGGTGATTATAATTTTTCAAAAGAAATATTGAATAAAATAGATTTTGAAAACAAAAAGGTTATAATGATTACTGCCCATAGAAGAGAAAATTGGGGAGATGGGATAAACAATATATGTATAGCTTTAAATAAAATTGTTAAAGATAATAAAGATGTAGAATTAATATATTTAGTTCATTTAAATCCAATAGTTAAAGATGTAGTATATAGAGAATTAGGAAACAAAGAAAGAATTCATCTACTTCCACCTTTAGATACAAATGAAACACATAATTTGATGAACAAATGCTATATGGTTATGACAGATTCAGGTGGACTTCAAGAAGAAGCCCCTCATCTTGGGAAACCAGTATTAGTATTAAGAGATGTAACAGAAAGACCAGAAGCTGTTGCCTTTGGAACTGTTAAATTAGTAGGAACAAATGTTGACAAGGTAGTAATGGAAGCAAATAACTTATTACAAAACAATGAGGCTTATGAAAAAATGAGTAAGGCTGTTAATCCTTATGGAGATGGATTTGCATCTAAAAGAATAACAAAATCAATATTAAAGTATTTTGGGATTATTGATGAGGAGATAGAGGAATTTGGATTATAGGTTATAACATAATAAAAATATGTTGAAATATAACAAAGTAATGGTATAATGAAATTATGTTAATAGTTTAACAATGATAAGCATAAAAGATAATTTTAGGAGGTAAATATTAATGAGAGAAGTAGTTATTGCAAGTGCAGTAAGAACAGCATTAGGTTCATTTGGAGGATCACTTAAGGATGTTCCAGCTGCAGACTTAGGGGCTTTAGTTATAAAGGAAGCTGTAAATAGAGCAGGAATCAAACCAGAACAAGTAGAAGAGGTAGTATTTGGTAATGTAATTCAAGCTGGACTTGGACAAAATATTGCAAGACAATGTACAGTAAAGGCAGGATTACCAGAAGAAGTACCAGCAATGACAATAAATAAAGTTTGTGGTTCAGGACTTAGAACTGTTGCCTTAGCAGCTCAAATGATAAAAGCAGGAGATGTTGATGTTGTAATAGCTGGTGGTGTTGAAAACATGTCAGCTGCACCTTACGTTCTTGATAAAGCAAGATGGGGACAAAGAATGGGTGATGGTAAATTAGTAGATTCTATGATTAAAGATGCATTATGGGATGCATTTAATAACTATCATATGGGAGTTACTGCTGAAAATATAGCAACACAATGGAATCTTACAAGAGAAGAGCAAGATGCATTTGCAGCTTCATCTCAACAAAAGGCTGAAAAGGCTATAAAAGAAGGAAGATTTAAGGATGAAATAGTTCCAGTTGTTATTCCTCAAAGAAAAGGAGAACCAAAGGTTTTTGATACTGATGAGTTCCCAAGATTTGGAACAACATCAGAATCATTATCAAAGTTAAAACCAGCCTTTGCAAAAGAAGGAACAGTTACAGCAGGAAATGCTTCAGGAATTAATGATGGAGCAGCTGCATTTGTAGTTATGAGTGCTGAAAAAGCTAAAGAACTTGGAGTTAAACCATTAGCAAAAATAGTTTCTTATGGTTCAAAAGGATTAGATCCTACAATAATGGGATATGGACCATTCCACGCAACTAAGAAAGCATTAGAAGTTGCTGGATTAAAAGTAGAAGATTTAGATTTAATTGAAGCTAATGAAGCTTTTGCAAGTCAAAGTTTAGCAGTTGCAAAAGATCTAGGATTTGATATGAACAAGGTAAATGTAAATGGAGGAGCAATAGCGTTAGGACACCCAGTTGGTGCTTCAGGTGCAAGAATCCTTACTACCTTACTATATGAAATGGAAAAAAGAGATGCTAAAAAAGGTTTAGCAACACTTTGTATAGGTGGAGGAATGGGAACAGCTCTTATTGTTGAAAGAGTATAATTTCTAAACTGACACTAAAGAGTCAACATTAAAGTTGGCTCTTTTTCTATATATAAATGTTATTTAAATTGGGGGAAGATTTTTGGATAAGGATAATAGAAAACAAAGAAAAAGAAAACGAAGAAAAAGGTTATTAACAATATTTGGGGTCCTTGTGATAATAGGAGCTATAATTATAGGAATTATTTTTAAAATACATAAGGATAATAATACAAATGAAAATATTATAGTTGAAGAAGAGAAAATATCAGATATTATAATTGAAGAAAGTCCAAAGGAAGAAATCAAGGAAATAGTAATTTCCTTTGCTGGTGATTGTACACTTGGAACAGATACAAGATTTAATCAAATAGGGAGTTTTCCAGATGAAATAAAGAATTTGGGTTATGATTATTCAAAAATCATGAGAAATGTATCGAAAATTTTCAAAGAAGATGACTATACTATAGTAAATTTAGAAACAACTTTTACAGAATCAAATGAAAAGGCTTATAAAGGAACAGGAGAAGTTTATCATTTTAAAGGACCTAAGGAATATGTAAATATTTTAACTAAAGGTTATATAGAAGGAGTTACAATTTCTAATAATCATTCCTACGATTATGGTCAAAAAGGACTAGATGATACAAGGGAAACTTTAAAGTCCAGTAATATAGATTATTGTGGCTATGGAGATAAAATTATTAAGGAAGTCAATGGAATAAAAATAGGAATATTAGGTTATAGTGTTTGGGGTATTTCAGATGAAGTTAAGAGTAATATTAAAAAAGATATAGATGAATTAAAAGATAAAAACTGTGATGTAATTATACCTTATTTTCATTGGGGAGAAGAAAGTAAGAGTAAGCCAAATGAAGTGCAAAGGGAAATAGGTAGGTTTTCTATTGATTCTGGTGCTACAATGGTGGTTGGTTCCCATTCCCATGTTATTCAAACTATAGAAAACTATAAAGGAAAACTTATTGTATATTCCCTTGGTAACTTTAGTTTTGGAGGGAATTCAAATCCTTCAGATAAAAGAACCTTTATATTACAAGGCAAATTCACAAAAGATGGAGGTTTAATTAGTAAGGTACAATACAAAATAATACCAGCCTATATATCATCTACAAATGTTAAAAATGATTATGCACCAACTATTGCAGAAGGGAAAGATGGGGTAGAAATAACTAATTACATTAATAGTTTATCAGAAAAAGTCGAAAAAAATAATATAAATGATTATTTTTCTGTTAATAAAATTGAATAAGTTAATTAAAAATATTTCA
>CAMNZV010000046.1 GCA_946575275.1 uncultured Clostridium sp.
ATTATGAAACTGGTGCCCTCCAATCAACTATCAGAGGTTCATAATCTTCTTCAGAAGTAACACCAAATCTACCTATATATAATTCAAGTAATCCAAAGTCCTCATCATTTATTGTAATCTTTCCAAAATAAGGGGATGCCTTTAAAATAGTTAATTCTTTAAGCTGTTTATCTATAATCTTATAAATTTCTTCCCTGGCATAACCTTCATGGTCAAAGTACTCTTGAACATTATCTTCATCATCTTTATAGTCCTCAAGAAATTCCTTTCTTGATTTTATTATATTTTCTGTTATTTGCTTTCTTTTTACTATACTATCTAATATTATTTTATCTAATATTCTTAAAGTTTCCTGTAGTTTTGTTTGTTCAATTTCATACTCTAACTCTTTATTCAAATACTATCAATCCTCTTTTTTTATTAATTCTGGGTATTTTTCACCTACTATTTCCATAAATTCATTTCCAAATAAAGTTTCTTTTTCTATAAGAATTCCTGATACTTTATCTAATAAATCTCTATTATCTTTTAACAACTTTCTTGCTTTTTCGTGGCATTCTCTTATAATATTAAGTATTTCAGAATCAATTATTGTAGATGTTTCTTCACTGCAATTTCTAACTGCTCTTCCATCTAAATATCTATTTTGAACCGATTCTAATGCCATCATATCAAATCTATCACTCATACCATATATTGTTATTATCTTTCTTGCAATTTCTGTAGCTCTTTCTATGTCATTTGAAGCTCCTGTTGAAATCACATTAAAGACTTCCTCTTCTGCAGACCTTCCTCCAAGCATAACAATTATTTGATTTAATAATTCTTCTTTTGATATTAAATATTTTTCTTCCTCTGGTAGTTGCATAGTATAACCTAATGCTCCCATAGTTCTTGGAACTATGGTTATTTTATGAACTGGATCTGTTCCCTTTAATAATGAAGCTACTAAGGCGTGACCAACTTCATGAAATGCTACCATACGTTTTTCATTTTCAGATAAGATTCTATCTTTTTTCTCCTTACCTGCAATTATTACTTCAACTGCATCCCTTAAATCTTCCTGAAGTACTTTGTTTCTACCATGCTTTACAGCCCTTAATGCTGCTTCATTTACTATATTTGCAAGATCTGCACCTACAGCACCTGGAGTTCCTTTTGCCACTTCAGTTAAATCTACTTCTGAATCTAAACAAACACTTTTTGCATGAACTTTTAGAATTGATTCTCTCCCTTTAAAATCAGGTCTATCAACAATAACTCTTCTATCAAATCTACCTGGTCTTAAAAGTGCTTTGTCTAAAACTTCAGGTCTATTAGTTGCAGCTAAAATTACTATTCCCTTTGAAGAATCAAATCCATCCATTTCTGATAATAATTGATTTAATGTTTGTTCTCTCTCATCATTTGATTGAAATTGACTATCTCTGCTTTTTCCAATTGCATCTACTTCATCAATAAATATAATGCAAGGAGCCTTTTCTTCTGCATCCTTAAATAATTCTCTAACCCTTGATGCACCAACCCCTACAAACATTTCTACAAAACTTGAACCAGACAAAGAGAAAAATGGAACTTTTGCTTCACCTGCAACAGCCTTTGCAATTAATGTTTTACCTGTTCCAGGTGGTCCCACTAGCAAAACACCTTTAGGCAATTTTGCTCCTATCTCTGTATATTTTGAAGGATTATTCAAATACCCAATAACCTCTTCTAGTGATTCTTTAGCTTCTTCTTGACCTGCAACATCCTTAAATGTTATTCCTATTTCATTTTCTACATATACCTTGGCTTTATTTTTACTAATTGAGCCAATTCCACCACCCATTTTACCTACAGCTTTTGATAAAACAAATTTCCAAAATACAAAAATTAAAACAATAGGTAGTATCCAATTTCCAATAATGTTTATAATTAATGTGGTTCTGTCATCCTTACCACCAAATTCCACTCCAGCTTTTGTTAAGTCTTCAACTAGGTTGTCATCAGTAACTCTTATTGTATATACGTCCTTTCCATAGTAATTAGAGTTTTCCTTAGGAGTAATTACTATGGTATCGCTTGTAATTACAGCTTTAGAAATTTCATTATTTGTTACCATGGTTTTAAATTCGCTATAGGTAATCTCTTTATTGTCATAAGTTGATTTAAATAAATTCATAGCTACAATCATTGCTATAACAAGGACAAAATAAATAATTAAATTAAGTTTACCCTTCTTTGGTTCCTTTTCCACAGATTTAAACACCTCTTTCGTTTATTAATAAATTAGAATATCATTATATCATATACTATTATTTTATCCATCCAAAATCACTTAATGGATTTACTTTTAGCTTTGCCTTTGCTTTAATATCTTTTCCATCAATATATGGATTGACCCATCTACTGGAATCCTTTGAAACCGCCCTATTATCTCCAAGGAAAAAGAACTTGTTCTCTGGCACCTCATAGGTTCCATAAGTATGAGATGGATTTTTAACATAATCCTCTTGTAAAACCTCATCATTTACTGTAACAATTCCATCTGCTATTTCAATTTTATCTCCTGGGATTCCAATACATCTCTTTATTAATAATTCCTCTAGCTCCTCTGAATAAAAGACTATAATATCTCCCCTAGAAATATTATTTGTATTATAAATTTTTGTTGCAAAAAGCTGATCATTAATATTTAGTGTTGGAACCATTGACTCTGAAGGTATTTCTACTTTTATTAAAAATAACCTATTTATAGATAAAGCTATTATGGCTACAATTAATAATGGCAAAACCCATTCATATAAAAAAATATATTTATTTTTTCTGTTTCTTTTTTTTCTATTATTTCTTCTTCCATGTCTCTTAAATTCTTCTATATTAAAATCTTCTCCCACCATTTCACATCCTTTAAAAATCCTATTTATTTTATAACCTTAATATCACTAAAGGGATATATTTTAATTATTGCCTTTCCAATAACATCCTCCTTATCAATATATGAATTTATCCAACGCCTACTATCCTTTGATATTGGTCTGTTATCCCCAAGAAAAAATAACTTTCCCTTTGGCACCTGGTATTCTCCTGAAAACTTATCATCATTATTTTCTACATAATCCTCTGTTAATTCATTGCCATTTACATATACCACACCTGATTTTATCTCTATTTTATCTCCTGGAAGTCCAATAACCCTTTTTATATAGGTGTCATTACCTTCATAGGAATGAAAAACTAATATATCTCCCCTAGAAATATTATCATAGTTATAAATTTTTCTTATAAATAAGTGATCATTTACATTTAATGTTGGTTCCATTGATGATGATGGTATAATAACTTTAAATAATATAAACTTATTAATTAAAATAGCAAACATAAGAGCCAAAATTATACAATACATAAATCCCTTAAGCTTAAACAACTTTTCTATATAATTCATATCTTTGGTTCCTTTCTAGTTTATATATATATCCTTAATTATATCATAATACTATTTGCTAATAATATCATTTTTTATTATATCCTCACAACTTTCACCCTTTACCATAATTCTATCTATATTATCTAAAACTATAATAACTGGTGGTCTTGGTATTCTATTATAATTACTTGCCATGGCATAAACATAGGCACCTGTAGACATAACAACTAAAGTATCCCCCTCCTTGCATTTTTGTAAATAACCCCTTTTTATTAAAATATCCCCTGATTCACAGCATTTCCCTACAACTTTTACAATCTCCCCCCTAATATTATTTATTTTATCAGCTATTGAAAATTCATATTTAGAATCATATAAGGCTGGTCGTATATTTTCATACATTCCTCCATTAACTGAAATAATCTTTAAATCCTTATGATAAGCCTTTATAGCTCCAATTTTATATAAGGTTATTCCCGCGTTTCCAACTATACTCCTTCCTGGTTCAATGGATACTATTGGTACCTTTAAATTGTATTTTAAACATTCTACCTTAACTTGATTTAATATATTTTCACATATACTTTTTATACTATTTGGCTTGTCACCATCTACATAATAAATTCCAAAGCCTCCACCTACATCTAATTCCTGTACATTAATATTGTAAATATTTTTAATATCATTTATTAGTTTAACCATAGTTATAATTGCCTCACTATATGAATTTAATTCAAATATTTGAGAACCAATATGACAGTGAAGTCCAAATAAATCTATATTATTAAGGCTATTGGCATTTTCCACTGCCTTTAATATACCCTTATTGCCCATAGGAAATCCAAACTTAGAATATTTTTCACCTGTTTTAATACTATTATGTGTATTTACCATAACTTCTGGAATTACCCTAAGTAAAATCCTTTGTTTCTTATTATATTTTCTTGCTATATTATTTATTAATTTTAATTCGTAAAAATTATCCACAACAAAGGTTCCCACATTATATTTTATTCCAAGTTCTATTTCCTTTTCACTTTTATTATTTCCATGAAAATATACTTTTTCCATATTATAATTTGCCTTATATGCAGTTATAAGCTCACCATAGGATACAACATCTAAGTAAAGCCCTTCTTCTTCAATAATCTTTACCATTTCTAAATTTAAAAATGCCTTACCTGCATATATTATTCTATTTCTAGGCAAAACAAAGTACTTGCTAAATTCTTTGCAAGTACTTCTAATTAGTTCTTCATCCATGACATAAAGTGGTGTTCCATATTTTTCAGCTAATTTTGTAACCTTAATTCCTCCAATTGTTAGTTCGTTATCATAAATTTTCATACTACCAAAAATTTTCACTAAAAGCCTCCAATTAATTATTAAGATTATGTAGTTTCAGCTATTGATTTCTATATTTATCCATTAATTGACCCATTACTTCGGCACTTGTAGGAGGAGTATAAGTTATTGCATTAGCTCCTGCAAGTATTGTTTCTCTTATAGTTTCATCAGTTGGACCTCCTGTAGCTATAACGGGGAATAAAGGATACTTATCTCTTATCTTCCTTACTATTTTAGGAGTACTTTTATCACCTGAAACATTAAAAACCGTTGCCCCTGCTTCAATTCGTTCATCAATATTTTCATCTTCAGATACAATTGTAACTATAACTGGTATATCTATAGTTTTTCTGATTCTAGATACTATTTCGTTTGAGGTTGGAGCATTAACAACAACACCCATAGCCCCTTTAAATTCAGCATCTAAGGCTAAATTAACAACTCTTTTTCCTTGGGTTATTCCACCACCAACACCACAAAAAACAGGCACGTCTGCAGCCATAATTAGGGCTTCTGTAATTAATGGTTGGGGTGTAAATGGATATACTGCAATAATTGCATCTGCATTAGTATTTCTTATAATTGCAACATCTGTAGTAAATAAAATAGATTTTATTCTTTTTCCGAAAACCTTTATTCCTCCACACTCTCTTATAACTGGAGGTACTTCTATAATATGATTTCTTAGAGTTCCTTTTATTTCGGGAATAAATTTTGTTGTTTTTTCCAAGGATACTCCCCCTCTGTAATATTTTTATACTACTATTATACTCCCTAAATGTTAAATTTTAAAATTTATTTTTACTTTTTTATATAATATTATTTCCTCCTCAGTTACTATAGAAGAATAGGCAAATACATCAACTCCTGAATTCTTAGCTTTTATTAATGCCTCTGAAAATAATTTATCTGTTTCAAAATTTGGAGAAAATTCTTTTACATCTTTAATTTGAATAAGAAACAGTACGCCTGCTCCAAATCCATTTTTTTTAGCTTCAATTAATTCTAATAAATGCTTTCTTCCCCTATCTGTGGGCGCATCTGGAAACTTGCAAATTCCATCTTCTTCAAGGGTAACCCCTTTAACCTCTAAATAATATACTTCTTTATGTGTATTACTTAATTTAAAATCAAATCTGCTATTTCCATAGGTCTTTTCCCTTAATATTTCATCATATCCACTTAATTTATTTATCCATTTATTTTCTAAGGCTTCCTTTACAACTTTGTTTGGAATTTGGGAATCAATATTAATTAATTTACCAGACTTATACACAGCTATTAAATCATATTTAGTTTTTCTTGTAGGATTTAATTCTTCTCTTAGTAACACAGTAGTTCCTTCAATTAGTAATTCTCTGCAACGCCCTGTATTTGGCACATGTACTACTATTTCTTCACCTTTTAAATTTACAAATGCATTAAATCTATTGGGTCTATTTATAAATTTCGCCTCTAATATTTTCTTATTATACTTCATATATTCACCACTTATCCACATTATCCACAGTTTTTATCAACAGTTTTGTGTATAACTCTTTTCAAATTTCGTCAAATAAAAATAAAATCCCCTATATTGTTATTGACTTTATTATATGCAATATATATTGTGTCAATACTTTTTTTTGATTTTTATGGAGTTATCCACAAAAATCAGTGTTTTTATCCACACTGTCCACAGTTTCCTATTAAATCTAGATTTAATTTGTGGAAAACTTGAAATGTTATCCACAAATTACTGTTCCTTATTTATATAGTATACTTTTTTTAAAAAATAATCTACAACTTATAGTATTCTTAATAAATTTACCATTTCAATTGCTGTTACTCCTGCATCAAATCCCTTATTTCCTGCCTTTGTTCCAGCTCTTTCTATTGCTTGTTCTATGTTATCAGTTGTAAGAACTCCAAATATTACTGGTTTTTCTTCACTTAAGGATACATTTGCTATTCCCTTTGATACTTCTGAACAAACATAATCATAATGAGATGTTGATCCCTTTATTACAGCTCCAAGACATATTACTGCATCATATTCCTCTTTTTTAGCTAATTTTTTAGCTATAAGTGGAACCTCAAAGGCTCCTGGCACCCAAACAACACTTATGCTTTCTTCATCTACACCATGTCTTTTTAATGCATCTAATGCACCCATTAATAATTTTGATACAATAAACTCGTTAAATCTACTTGCAACAATTGCAACCCTTATATCTTCTGAAACTAAATTTCCTTCAATTATTTTCATTTTTAAATTCCTCCTATAACATATGTTCCATTTTTACTTTTTTTACTTTTAAATACTCTCTATCAATTTCATTAGCTTCCATAATAATGGGTACTCTCTCTAAAACATTAATTCCATACTCTAAAAGACCATTAATTTTACTGGGGTTATTGGTCATTAGTCTTACATTTTTAATTCCTAAGTCCTTTAAGATACCAGCTGTTATACTGTATTCTCTCATATCTGGCAAATACCCAAGCTTTATATTAGCTTCAACTGTATCGTATCCCTTATCTTGAAGAGAATATGCCTTTAATTTGTTAAGAAGTCCAATTCCTCTTCCTTCTTGCTTCATATAAATTAACACTCCACAGCCTTCTTTTTCTATTTTTCTAATTGCAACCTCATATTGTTCTCCACAGTCACATCTTTTTGACCCAAAGGTATCACCTGTTAAACATTCTGAATGAATTCTAACTAATACAGGTTCATCACAATTTATATTCCCCTTAACTAACACTATGTGTTCTTTATCATTAAGACTTTCTTTATATCCTAAAATGTTAAAATCACCATATTTTGTTGGTAATTTTGTTTCTACAACTCTTTCAACTAAACACTCCTTTTTCTTTCTATATTCAATTAAATCTTTAATAGTAACAATCTTAAGATTATGTTTCTTTGAAAATTTAATTAACTCTTCTGTTCTTGCCATATGCCCATCTTCACTTATTATTTCACAAATAACACCTGCCTTATTAAAACCTGCAAGACTTGCAAAATCAATAGCAGCTTCTGTATGTCCATTTCTCTCAAGTGTTCCAAATTTCTTTGCTCTTAATGGAAATACATGTCCTGGCCTTTTAAAATCATTCTCTTTTAAATCCTTATCTAATAGCTTTTTAATAGTTAATGCTCTTTCAAAGGCTGATATCCCAGTTTCTGTATCCTTGTAATCTACTGATACAGTAAAGGCTGTTTCATGATTATCTGTATTCTTTGAAACCATAGGCATTATATTTAAGTTATCTAATAATTCTTCTGACATTGGAGTACATATTAACCCTCTTCCATACTTTGCCATGAAATTTATTGCTTCAGGGGTAACCATATCTGCTGCCATTAGTAAATCCCCTTCATTTTCCCTATCATAGTCATCTATAACAACTATCATTTTTCCAAGTTTTATATCTTCTATTGCTTCCTCAATATTATTAAACATTATTTAACCACTCCTTATTACATAAAGCCATTTGACTCTAAAAATCCCTTTGTAATATTGCTTTTTTCATCATCCTTTTTATTTATAAGCTTTTCAGCATACTTGCCCATAATATCGCATTCCAAATTAACTATTTCAAGTTCTAGCAAATTAGTCATCCCCAAGGTGTGAGGTATAATTGATACTTTAAAGGAAATATCATCAACATAGGCAACTGTTAAGCTTATACCATTTATTGCAATAGATCCCTTTTCCACTATATATCTTAAAATATCATTGCCTGCTATAATTGTAATCCATGTTGCAATATCCTTTTTTTCAACCTTAAGAATATTTCCTATACCATCTATATGACCACTTACAATATGCCCTCCAAGCCTACTATTTAAACATAAAGCCCTTTCTAAATTAACCCTACTTGAAACCTTTAATCTTCCTAAATTACTTTTGTTTAAGGTTTCACCCATAATATCTGCTCTAAATGAGTTCTTTGATATTTTAGTTACTGTTAAACATACACCATTAGTTGAAATACTATCTCCAATCCTTGTGTCCTTAAGAACCTTTTCACATTCTATAACTATATATGAGTTGTTTTTTGAATTTACAATTTCTATAACCTTACCTATTTCCTCTATTATTCCTGTAAACATATCTAGTCCCTAGCCACATATCCTTCAATTTGAAGGTCCCCTTCTATAGTTTTATATTGTAAATCTTTAAGCTTAACAGCCTCTGATATCTCTTTAAATCCAACTCCAGAAACTGGCACAATACTATTTTCGCCACCAATTATCATTGGAGAAATATATACTAAAAGCTTGTCAACAATACCTTCTTCTAGGGCAAAATAATTTAATGTTCCACCACCTTCAAGTAAAATACTATAGATATTATGTTCATATAACTGCTTCATTAGCATTATTAAATTCACTTTATTATCTTTTTCATCACATATTAATACTATTAAGCCCTTATTCTATAATTC
>CAMNZV010000047.1 GCA_946575275.1 uncultured Clostridium sp.
ACAAATCTGGGATAAAACATTAAATATAATTAAAAATGAAGATACTTTAACAATAGTAGGTTTTGAAACATGGATAAAAGGTTGTGAACCTATATCAATATCTAATAATACAATTAAGTTTAGTGTTCCAAATGCTTTCACAAAAGATGTTATAGAATCAAAATACAAACTTCTATTTATTAATTCTATTAAACAGGCATCTTCTAAATTATATAACGTTGAATTTTCAGTTCATTCTGAAATAGATAGTGAAGATGATATCTATAACACACAAAATAAAAATACTAATAATAGGAACAATTCTATATCTGTAAATGAAGTAATGTCTACAACATTAAATCCTAAATATACATTTAATTCATTTGTTATAGGTAATAGTAATAGATTTGCACATGCAGCTTCTTTAGCAGTTGCTGAGTCTCCTGCAAAGGCATATAACCCCTTATTTATTTACGGGGGAGTTGGTCTTGGAAAAACCCACTTAATGCATGCTATAGGTCACTTTGTACTACAAAACAATCCAAATGCAAAAGTAGAATATGTATCCTCTGAAAAGTTTACAAATGAACTTATTAATGCAATTAAACATGATAAAAATGAAGAATTTAGAAATAAATACCGTAAAGTAGATATACTTTTAATTGATGATATTCAATTTATTGCAGGTAAGGAAGGAACTCAAGAGGAATTCTTCCATACATTTAATGCCCTTTATGATGCTAATAAACAAATAATACTATCATCAGATAGGCCACCAAAAGAAATACCAACATTAGAAGATAGACTTAGGTCTAGATTTGAATGGGGTTTAATAGCTGATATTCAAGTTCCAGATTTTGAAACTAGAATGGCTATATTAAAGAAAAAAGCAGATGTTGAAAATATAAATGTTAGTAATGATGTAATGGTATATATAGCAACTAAAATCAAATCCAACATTAGAGAGCTAGAGGGTGCCTTAATTAGAATAGTAGCATATTCTTCCCTAACTAATAGATCTATAACTGTTGATTTAGCTTCAGAAGCATTAAAGGATATAATATCTAAAAAACAAAGTAAGCATATTACTATAAATACAATTCAAGATGTTGTTTCAAGTTATTTTAACTTAACAATTGATGATTTAAAATCTCAAAAAAGAAATAGAAATATTGCTTTTCCAAGACAAATTGCAATGTATTTAAGTAGAAAACTTACGGATATGTCTCTTCCAAAGATAGGTGAAGAGTTTGGAGGCAGAGATCATACTACAGTAATTCATGCTTACGAAAAGATTTCTGATATAGTAAATGGCAATGATGAAAGCATGCAAAGTACAATAGATGACATAACTAAAAAGCTTACTAGAAATTAATCCACAGCTGTACATAATAACTATTTAATAAACTGTGGATAACATAAAAATCAAAATGCAACTGTTAATACTGTGGATAACTACAATAAAAAAATACTTACTCATCCACAGTATTTGTTATTAAAGAATTAGAGTATAAGTAGCCTAGGACCTGTTATTAACATATCAACAGCCCCTACTACTACTAATACTATATATTTATATATATCTATTCTATTATTATCAAATTACTTGTGCACAATATATGGAGGTTATTAAATGATATTTACATGTGAAAAACAAAAACTACAAGAAGGTATTTTAATTACCCAAAAAGCTATTACAGGAAGAAGTACCATGAAAATACTTGAAGGTATCTTAATAGAAGCAAATGAAAATGGTTTAAAGTTAATAGGTTCAGATTCTGATATATCAATCCAAACTAAAGTAAGTTGTAATGTTCAAGAAAGTGGAAAAGTAGTTATTGATGCTAAAATTTTTGGAGAAATAATAAGAAAGCTACCAGATTCTGAAATTACAATTCAAGTAGTAGAAAATGATACAGTTCAGATATCCTGCGAGAAAACAATCTTCAATGTAGTTTACATGAAGGGAGATGAATATCCTAATCTTCCAGAGGTTAATAATAATGAATATATAAATATACCACAAAATATATTGAAAAATATGATTAAAGGAACTACTTTTGCAATAGCTCAAGATGAAACAAGACCTATACTTCAAGGTGTTTTATTTGAATTAAAGAATAGAACCTTAAGTTTAGTTGCCTTAGATGGATATAGACTTGCAATAAAGTCAGAATATCTAGAAACAGATCTTGAAAACTCAATTGTTATTCCAGGAAAAAATTTAAATGAATTATCAAGAATACTAGAGGATAGTGATAATCAGCTAAAAATAACATTTACTAATAATCATATTTTATTTAACTTAGGTGAAACTCAAATTATTTCAAGATTATTAGAGGGGTCCTTTGTTACATACCAATCATTGTTACCTGAGGAACATAAGATATCAATTGAAGTTAATAAAGGCAAGTTACAAAGTTCAATTGAAAGAGCATCACTTATGGCAAAGGAAGGTAATAGTTATTTAATCAAATTAGATGTGAAGGAGGATAATTTGATTATCACATCTAATTCTCAATTGGGAAAGGTAAAGGAAGAATTAAACATTTCTTTGCAAGGTGAACTAATAGAAGTTGCATTTAACTCAAAATATCTAATTGATGTACTTAAAAATATGGATGGGGATGATGTTGTTTTAGAAATGACATCAAGTGTAACACCTTGTGTAATAACAGAGAAGAACTCGGAAAGTAGTAAATACTTGGTACTTCCAGTAAGAGTTGTTAGATAGGAGAGAAGATAAAAATGAATGAAGTTACTATTAATACAGATTTTATAAAATTAGATTCATTTTTAAAATGGTGTGGAGCAGTTTCTTCTGGATCAGAAGCTAAGATATTTATTAATGATTCAATGGTAAAGGTAAATAATGATATATGTAATCAAAGAGGAAAAAAATTAAAAAGTGGAGATATAATTGAATTTAACGGAGAAAAATATAAAATAAAATAATTATCTTCAAGTTATGTTATAATTATATAGGTGTTTATATGTTTATTAAAAAATTAATATTAACTAACTATAGAAACTATGAAAATTTAGATATTGATTTTGGAAAGAATGTTAATGTTTTTATGGGTGATAATGCTCAGGGAAAGACTAATATTCTTGAATCAATTTATTATTGTTCCTTTGCTAAGTCTCACAGAACTTCAAAAGATAAGGAATTAATAAATTGGAAGTCAGATAATGCATATATAAGTGTAAGTATAGGTAAAAAAAGGTTAGATAAACGTATAGATGTTAATATTTTAAAAGATGGCAAAAAGGCAATAAGAATTAATTCAAATAAAATCAGTAAAATAGGAGAATTATTTGGTAATTTTAATGTTGTTATGTTTTCACCTGAGGATTTAAAAATAATAAAGGAATCTCCAGGTATTAGACGTAAATTTATAGATATGGAAATATGTCAATTAAATAATAAATATTACTATGAATTGGTGCAATACAATAAGGTTCTAAATGAAAGAAATACTGTATTAAAAAACAGAAGATTAACAGAAGATATGCTTGAAATCTATGATGAACAGTTAGCTGAATATGGTAGGTATATAATTATTCAACGAAATGAGTATCTACAGAAATTAAATTCCTTTGGTTATGAGATACATAAAGACATAACAATGGGAAAGGAAGAAATAAGCTTCAAATATCAATCCTCTATAAAGGATTTAGATAACCTAAAAGATGAATTCTTAAATCTTTTAAGAAGAAATAGAAGGCGAGATATTGAAAGAGGTATAACAACAATAGGCCCCCATAGAGATGATTTTGCTGTGTTTATAAATAACATTGATACTAAAAGTTATGGATCTCAGGGACAACAAAGAACTGCTGTACTTACAATGAAATTTGCATCTCTTAGAATAATTAAAGAATTAACAGATGAATATCCAATTTTATTACTAGATGATGTATTATCTGAATTAGACTATAATAGAAAAAGATATATATTAAATAGTGTAGGTGATATCCAAACAATAATAACCTGTACTGGACATGATGATATAAAGAAATATATAAGTTCAAATGCTAAAATGTTTGAGGTTATAAATGGGAAAGTAGTGATTTAAGGAGGATAAATTCCATGTTTTTGCACTTAGGTGAGAATGTAGTGGTTCCAATTAAAGATGTAATTGGAATTTTTGATTTGCAAACAGCTATGTATAGCTCAGATACTAATCAATTTTTAAGAATGGCTGAAGAAGATGGCTTTGTAGAAAAAATTACAGAAGAACAGCCAAAATCTTTTGTTGTGGCTGAGGTGAATAAGAAAAGTAAGATATACTTTTCACCTATTTCATCTTCAACTTTAACTAAAAGAACCTGTATAGATTACAACTTGTAAAACTATTTTTTTTGGGAGGAATAGATTTTGGAAAATAATAAAGAAAAATATGATGAAAGACAGATTCAGGTTTTAGAGGGCCTTGAGGTTGTAAGAAAAAGACCTGGTATGTATATTGGTAGCACTAGTTCAAGAGGGTTACATCATCTAGTTTATGAAATTGTTGATAATAGTATTGATGAGGCATTAGCTGGTTACTGTAAAAATATTAATGTTACAATAAATGAGGATAATTCAATAGAGGTTTTTGATGATGGTAGGGGAATGCCTGTAGGTATTCACCATAAAATGAACAAACCAACTGTAGAGGTAATTATGACAATATTACATGCTGGTGGAAAATTTGGTGGTGGTGGCTACAAAGTTTCTGGTGGTTTGCATGGAGTTGGTGCCTCAGTTGTTAATGCACTATCTGAAAAATGCGTAGTAACAGTTAAAAGGGAAGGCCATATCTGGCAACAGGAATTTCATAGAGGTAAGGTTTTTAGTAACTTTGAAAAGGTTGGAGATACAGAGGAAACTGGAACAAGAGTATATTTTAAGCCAGATATTGAAATATTTGATGAATTAGAATATGATTTTGATGTATTGGCACAAAGACTAAGAGAATTGGCATTTTTAAATAAAGGAATATTAATAAATCTTATTGATAAAAGAGACGGAAATGAAGAAAAATTTCATTATGAAGGTGGAATAAAATCCTTTGTAAAATATTTAAATAGAAATAAAGAATCATTACATCCAGAGCCAATCTATGTTGAGGGCATAAAGGATGGGATATCTGTTGAAGTAGCACTTCAATATAATGATGGGTACACAGAAAATATCTTTTCTTTTGCTAATAACATAGATACTGTTGAAGGTGGAACACATTTAGTTGGTTTCAAAACTGCATTAACAAGAGGATTTAATGACTATTCAAAGAAGTTTGGCCATTTAAAAGATAATGATAAAAACCTATCTGGTGATGATATTAGAGAAGGATTAACAGCAGTTATTTCAGTTAAAATTGGAGAACCTCAATTTGAAGGTCAAACTAAAACTAAACTTGGAAATAGTGAAGTTAGGGGAATTGTTGACTCAATAGTAGGAGAAGGCATAAGTGTTTTCCTTGAGGAAAATCCTAATATAGGTAAGATAATAGTTGATAAGGCATTAATGGCTGCAAGGGCAAGGGAAGCTGCTAGAAAGGCAAGAGAACTTACAAGAAAATCAGTTTTAGAACGTTCATCATTACCAGGAAAACTAGCAGATTGTTCATCAAGGGATCCAAAGGAATGTGAAATATATATAGTGGAAGGGGATTCAGCTGGAGGTTCTGCAAAGCAAGGTAGAAATAGAAGATTCCAAGCAATACTTCCATTAAGAGGAAAAATATTAAATGTAGAAAAGCAACGATTAGATCGAATATTAAATTCTGATACAATAAGATCTATGATTACAGCATTTGGTGCTGGAATTGGAACAGATTTTGATATTGAAAAAATTAGATATAACAGAATTATTATTATGACAGATGCCGATGTTGATGGAGCTCATATAAGAACACTATTGCTAACATTTTTCTATAGATATATGAGGGACCTTATAGAGGGAGGACATGTATATATAGCACAACCACCATTATATAAAGTTAATAAATCTAAAAAGGAAGCTTATGCATATTCTGATAAGGAATTAGATGAGGTATTAACTGAATTTGGGGGAAAGGATAATTCCACTAATATACAAAGATACAAAGGTCTTGGAGAAATGAATGCAGAACAACTATGGGATACAACAATGGATCCAGAAAAGAGAGTATTACTAAAGGCAACAGTAGAGGATGCTATGGAAGCTGATGAAATATTCACAATACTTATGGGAGATAAAGTTGAACCAAGAAGAGAATTTATAACAAAGAATGCTAAGAAAGTAAGTAATTTAGATATATAGTGCTAAAACGAGGTGAAAGTACATGAATTTTAATGAGGGAAAAGTTGTTCCTGTTGATATAAATAAAGAAATGAAAAGGTGTTATATAGACTATGCAATGAGTGTTATAGTTGGTCGTGCACTACCAGATGTTAGGGATGGTTTAAAACCTGTCCATAGAAGAATATTATTTTCCCTTCAGGAACTTGGCTTATATCCAGATAAGGGATATAGAAAGTGCGCAAGAATAGTTGGGGATGTACTAGGTAAGTATCATCCACATGGTGATTCATCAGTTTATGATGCACTAGTAAGATTAGCACAGGATTTCTCTATGAGATATATGTTAGTTGATGGACATGGAAACTTTGGTTCTGTAGATGGAGATAGTGCAGCTGCAATGAGATATACAGAGGCTAAAATGAATAAAATAGCTGTTGAAATGCTAAGAGATATAAATAAAGATACAGTAGATTTTGTTCCAAATTTTGATGGTGAGGAGCAAGAACCATCAGTATTACCATCAAGATATCCAAATCTTTTAGTTAATGGTTCATCTGGTATAGCAGTTGGTATGGCAACCAATATACCACCTCATAATTTAGGTGAAATTATAGATGGAACAATAATGCTTATAGATAACAAGGAAACTTCAGTATTAGAATTAATGACTGTTATCAAGGGACCTGATTTTCCAACATCAGGAATAATAATGGGTAAGGCTGGAATAAGGGCTGCCTATGAAACTGGTAGAGGAAAAATAGTAGTTCGTGCAAAGGCTGAAATAGAAGAAGAAAACTCAAGACATAGAATTATTGTAACTGAATTACCTTACCAGGTTAATAAGGCAAAGCTTATAGAATATATAGCAGAATTAGTTAAGGACAAAAAGATAAATGGCATATCAGATTTAAGAGATGAATCTGATAGAGATGGTATGAGAATTGTAATAGAGCTTAAGAGGGATGCAAATCCAAATGTAACCTTGAACTTATTATATAAGCATACAAAGATGCAAGATACCTTTGGTGTTATAATGCTTGCCCTTGTAGATAATGAACCACAGGTATTGAATTTAAAACAAGTATTAAATCATTATATTGAATTTCAAAGAGATGTAATTACAAGAAGAACAATATTTGAATTAAATAAGGCAAATGCAAGAGCACATATTTTAGAGGGATTAAGAATAGCGTTAGATAATATTGATGAAGTTATTAACATAATAAGGAGTTCTAAAACCTCAGAAATTGCTAGAAACTCATTAATTGAAATATTCTCACTTTCTGAGAAGCAAGCTTCAGCAATACTAGAAATGAGACTTAGAAGATTAACAGGTTTAGAGAGAGATAAAATAGAGGAAGAATATGCAGAAATTATGAAACAAATTGAATATTTAAATTCTATTTTAGAAAGTGAAGAAAAACTTCTTGGAGTAATTAAAGAAGAATTACTAGAAATTAAAAATAAGTACAATGATGAAAGAAGAACTAAAATTGAGAAAGTAGTTAACGAAATAGACATAGAAGATTTAATTCAAGAAGAAGAGGTTATAATTACTTTAACTCATGGAGGATATATAAAGAGAATATCTGCAGATACTTATTCATCACAAAGAAGAGGGGGAAAAGGAATACAAGCAATGTCTACAAAAGAGGATGATTTTGTAGAACATGTTATGATTACTTCTACCCATTCAGATATGTTATTTTTCACAAATAGGGGAAGAGTATACAAACTAAGAGCCTATGAGATACCAGATGCAGGTAGAACAGCAAAGGGTACAAATATAATTAATCTTATAGCTATAGAACCAGATGAAAGAATAGAAACAGTACTATCTGTTAGGGATAACAATAGGGAAGGCTTCTTATTTATGGGTACTAAGAAGGGTATAGTAAAGAAAACACCACTTGAGGAATTTAAAAATATTAGAAAGAATGGATTAATTGCATTAAACTTAAGAGATGATGATGAATTATTAAAAGTTAAGATTACTCGTGGTGATGCTAATATTATGATGGTTACTCAAAATGGAATGGCTATAAAGTTTAATGAGAAGCAAATTAGAGCAATGGGTAGAACTGCAACAGGTGTAAGAGCAATTAAGCTTAGGGGTGATGATATAGCAGTTTGTATGGATATTGCAGTAGATGATGAAAAATTACTTGTAATAAGTGAAAATGGATATGGAAAACGTACTGATATAAGTGAATATAAGCTTCAAAAGAGAGGCGGAGTAGGGTTAATTACTTATAAGATAAGTGAAAAGACAGGAAAGCTTTCAGGGGCCATCATATGTAAAGAAGATGATGAATTAATGCTAATAAATAGTAGTGGTATTGCTATTAGAATAAATGTTATGGATATATCTATAACAAGTAGATCTGCTATGGGAGTTACATTAATGAGAACAAAGGATGAAGAAAAGGTAGTTGCTATTGCAAAAATATTAAGTACAGATGAGGATTTAATAGAACAAGTTGATGAAAATGAATAGGAATTAATAATGAGACAGTATCACTAAATCAATAGTGATACTGTCATTTTTATTAAGTTAAATAAGTTATTTACCATATATTATAAAAAAGCCAAATAAAACTGTTCCTAGTGTATCAACATAAGAAATTAAAAGATATTAATAGTAATTAGAAGAAATATAGTTATAATTAATTTAAATGGGGGGATATTGTATTTTTATATATTATATTTATGTTATTATAAATTTCGTCGCCAAGTGAGACAACAGATAACAACAAGAAATTATTAAAAAAATAAATTTCAAAAGTTGTTGACAAGAGTTTCAATAGGTGATATGATAATAAAGTCGCTTGAGGGTGAAAGCCACTTAAGAATGACGAAATTGGTCTTTGAAAATTGAACAGATATATAAGTTAAAAAACCAGCAATTCTTT
>CAMNZV010000048.1 GCA_946575275.1 uncultured Clostridium sp.
TTAATATATAATAAATTCTTTGATTTTAAAATACGCTACTTTCTGAAGCGCTTACGATAAACTGACTTTATTATTGAAAGGTAACAATTCTTCTTTTAATAGTTGATAAACCAAACAGACTTTCCAGTAAAATTTAATTTTACAAGAAAGTCTATCTAAACCCTGATTTAACTCTTCTACATCTGTTGGAACATTTTTTGAGAATACTCCCTTTATTGTTCTACAATATTTCTGCATAATATGATGGATCCTCATAAAGCTTTTTCAGAATCTCAATTAACATCTACGCTGGCAATAAGCTTACCAAATTCTTCTTTACTTTCTGCAAAATCACGCACATCTTTTCCGTATTCATTATTTATCTCTTTTCGTGTGTACTGAATAGAATATTGGTCTACCCCATCATCTAGATTAAAATATATATATTCAACATTTCCAATTAAGGGAAACATTATAGTTGCATTATCATGAAATTGTTTTTGATTTGCTTCATCACTATATATTTTTCCAGTTTTTGTATCTACCTTCAGATTTACAGTAATTGCAAAAGGCTCATTATCAGTGAAAAGCTCAAAGGAATCATAATCTATATTTTTAGGCAAGGTTAATAATGATATTATACCCCCAACTTTTGAATTATCACCAACATACTGGGTTTTATTATTTAAAAATTGCAAAGTGAGACTATTTTCATCGGATTTAGCTGTAATTGGATTGGTAAATAGACCAATTGCTACTACTATAGCCACAATTAAAGCAATAGCAAACATAATAAAGTTTGGTTTTTTATAGTTTAGCACGTTTTTAATCCTCCCTTTTACATTCCCCTCACCAAATGCAAGAGGACTTCCATTTATAATATGACTACCAGTGGCAAGAGACAATAAAGAATTTGCATAAGGCTTTTTAATATCTTTATCCATTTTCTTCAACACTACCTCATCACAGGACAACTCCATATCCGCACTCATAAGCCTAAAGGCAATCCAAACCAAAGGATTAAACCAATGTATAGATAATATTATGAATGCAAATATCTTACTGATATGATCTTTTCTTTGGATATGGAACTTTTCATGTAGCAAAATATAGCTTCTTTCAGTGGTATTAATTCCAGTTGGCAAATATATCTTAGGTCTTATTAATCCAAGTACAAATGGTGTTTTCAAATTCTTAACTTCAAAAATATTGTGTTCTATTAATTGTGCACTTTTTAACTGTTTTTTTAATTGTAAAGTAGATACTATGCTGTATATAAGCAATGTCACAATTCCTAATACCCAGATGTAAACACCTATTTCTGTATAAATTTGCAATGGATTTACACTTTCCAAAACATCAGATGCTGAAAGTTCTACTAATTCTATTCCACTATTAATTTGTTGACCTTGCTGATAGATAATATCTTTAGTAATTGGAAGAGTATTGGTATTCCTAGGCATAAGACTAAATATGCTTTCAAAGGAAAATGGAATTATCAGACGAAAAGCAACCACAGCCCATAAAGCATAAGAAATTAACTTTGGGGCTTTTTTAAGTAGCAGTCTAATAATTATCACCAAAAGGATTGCATAGCTTGCTGTAAGGCTCATATTTAATACAGAAAGAAATATTTCACTCATTGCTACTCCTCCTTGTGTTCATCAATTAATTTTTTTAATTCTTCAGCTTGATATTTGGTTAATTTTTTATCACTAATGAAAGCTGTTAAAAACTTAGGTAAAGATCCTCCAAAGTTATCCCAAACAAAGCGTATACTTTGATTTGCATAATATTTATCCTTTGTTATTAAAGATGTAACTATAGCATTTTCATTTTGGAAAATATCCTTTTCACATAATTTTTTCAATACTGTATATGTTGTTGATTTCTTCCAATGCATTTCTTTTTCACATAGTTTTACAAGTTCCCCTGAACCAATTGGTTCATTATGCCAAATTAACTCTGCAAATTTCTCTTCTGTTTCTGCAAGTTTATAATACTTCATAATAATCCTCCCTAAGTCTATAAATTATAGACTTCTTTTATAGTCTATAATTTATAGACCTAAATGTCAATGATAATATTATATTTTAAAAGGTATTCCTCCAGATACAACATTATTGACCTTTAATGGTTCAAATTAAGTACCATACATTCTTCAGACTCAATAAAGTTACATTTTTTATATAATGATTTTCCCATTTCAGTTGCATCTAAGCTTATCTCCGTAACTCCTTTTTCTTTTGCCTCTTGAATTATTATATTAAGCATATGTAATGCTATTCCTTGCCTACGATACTCACTGTTAGTATAAACATTCATTAAATGTGCTCTTTTTCCTGAAGGATGTGAAAATGTAGGCATCATATCTATATAGCAGATTGTTGCACATCCAATCACACACTTATCAATTGCTAAAACTGTTGTTTGTTTGTCACTTTCAAAATATTCTCTGCTACTATCTATTAGCTCTCTGCTAAATTTATAATCATAAGGCAATCCATTTACTACTCTTAGCATTTCTAATCTATTTTTCATTAATATTTCTATATCATTTTTTGATGCAATTAAATATTTTATCATAATCTATTTACCGTTACGTAAATTTACAAAAAATTACAGTAACTTTCTCCCTTATCGTTTTTAAATACTTCTAATTTAATAATTAATCCAATACTATTATACCATAATTTCCCTTTATAAAATATCACAACAAATATAAAAAACTCTTGACTTAGAGTTAACTCAAAGTAATATACTAATATATAAATAGCAATTATCTTACCTTAAATAACATGAAAATAACTTTGCTAAAAGTAAAATCCAGAGCAAGAACTTAGATAAATTTATAAAGAAAGGAGGCATGAATTGTGACAATTAAAGAAGTTAGTAATAAATATAATATTTCTGCTGATACCCTTAGATATTATGAAAGAATTGGAATGATTCCACCTGTTAACAGAACAGAAAGTGGCATAAGAGATTACACAGAAGAAGATTTAAGTTGGGTTGAGCTTGCAATTTGTATGAGAAGTGCTGGTATTCCTATTGAAACCATGATTGAATATTCAAAACTCTATAAAGAAGGTGATTCCACTATTCCTGGAAGATTACAGCTTTTAGCAGAACAAAAAGAAGTACTTATTAAACAACGTAATGCTATTGATGAAACTATTCAACGTCTTAACTATAAAATTGGACGTTATGAAATTGCAGTTAAAACTGGAAAGCTAATTTGGGAAACAAGTAAAAACGAAAATAATATTAATTCTGAAAAGGAGAATGAAGATAATGAATAATTTTATATATAACATTCCTACAAAGGTGTATTTTGGTGAAAATCAATTAATGCATTTAGGAACAGAGCTAAAGAAATATGGGAAAAAGGTCCTACTTACTTATGGAGGAGGATCAATTAAAAATATAGGTTTATATGACAAGGTTGTTAAAGAAATAAAGGAAGCAGGTTTAGAGCTTTTTGAGCTTTCTGGAATTGAACCAAATCCACGTGTTACATCTGTAAATGCTGGTGCTGATATTTGCAAAAAAGAAGGTATTGATGTTTTGCTTGCAGTAGGTGGTGGTTCAGTTATTGATTGTACAAAATACATTGGTGCAGCCTCTTATTATGATGGTGATGCATGGGATATCTTACTTGGTAAAGTTGATGTGCAAAAATGCTTACCTATTATAGATATTTTGACACTTTCTGCAACAGGATCAGAAATGGACTGCGGTGGTGTTATAAGCAACGAAGAAACTAAAGATAAAATAGGACGTTTATTTCCACCTATGTTGCCTAAAGTTTCTTTCCTTGATCCAAGTAGTACCTTCACTGTAAGTGCCTATCAAACAGCAGCTGGCTCTGCAGATATTTTTAATCATATATTAGAAGTATATTTTAACATGAATACTGATTTATATATGCTTGACTGTGTAATGGAGGGCTTAATGAAAACTGTAATTAAATATGCACCTATTGCCATGAAGGAGCCTGATAATTATGAAGCTAGAGCTAATCTTATGTGGACATCTTCCTGGGCTATTAATGGCTTTGTAAATGGTGGTAAACAGCAAGCTTGGAGCTGTCACCCTATAGAACATGAGCTATCAGCTATTTATGATATTACTCATGGTCATGGTCTTGCTATTTTAACACCAAGATGGTTTGAATATACATTAGATGAAACTACTGTATCTAAATTTTATCAATACGGTGTTAATGTATGGAACATTGATCCATCACTACCTGAAATGGAGGTTGCAAAAAAGAGTATCCAACTTACAAGTGACTTTCTATTTAACAAGCTTCAATTAAAAAGTACATTAACAGACCTTGGTATTGATGATAGTAACTTTAAGGTTATGGCAGAAAAGTCTGAAAAAATTGGTGGAACAATGTATGGATTTAAGCCACTTAATGCAAAGGATATTGAAAATATTTTAAGAATGTGTCTATAATTTGTTGTATTTATTATCAACTATACTAATAAATTTTGCTACATCTTTAGGTGGATTAAGGGAATATAAAATTCCATAAGGAATGCTATACTCCCAATCCACTGGAATAGAAACCAAGGCTGGATGAACATCTTGCCAGCATTCTATTGTTAAAAGTATATTATCAGTTTCGCTGCAACGGTTAAATACTGATAAATCATAAAATTTAGGGGTATCTTCAATGGAGATTTTAGGATGATTTCTCTCCAAATCATTTCTAATAAAATCATTTACTCCTGAATCCCCTGCCTTAACCATCATTAATTTATAACCATATAAATCAGATAATTTAACTTTACTTTTGGTTGCTAAGGGATGTCCCCTCCTAACAGCAACCATCTTTTTATATCTTCCTATAGGCAAAAAGTTACATAAGGAAAGCCACTCCTTCGAATCACATGCACCAATTAAAAAATCAAATTTTACACCTAGCTTTGATATTTCAGATAAAATTCCATTATGATTATCTTCAAAGGGAACTAGATGTAGTTTATAATCAATAAATTCTTTATTCACATCATACCACAAATTCATAAATGGCTTTGCAGGGTTTAAAAGTGAAGTACCAACACAGAATATCTCTTCCTCAGATGCCTTTAAAGCCTTTGCAGCCATAATTGATTTATCAGAATAATCAATTAAAAATTTTGCATCCTGATAAATTCTATCCCCAACCTCAGTTAGATTAATTCCTGACTGTGCTCTTTCAATTAGCCTTAAATCTAAATGAGCTTCAAGTGAATTCATCTGTTTCATTACAGCTGTAGGCGAAATATATAATTTTTCTGCTGCTTTATTAAAACTACCTAGCTCACAAACTGCTACAAATGTTTTAAGTAAAGGGTTATACATACAATCACTCCCTAGTATTAACTTTAAGTTAATACTATTATAACTAATAGGATATTCTAAAACAAGTATATCTATCTTATACTCTTAATAAGGAGGTGTTACTATGTCAAATTTAATAGTATTCTTCTCACGTAATGGAGAAAACTATGTTAGTGGCTCTGTTAAGAAATTGGAAATTGGTAATACTCAGCGTGTTGCCGATATAATACTAAAATCTATAGATACTGATTTCCTTAAACTAGAAATGGCAAAGCCTTATTCAAACATTTACAATGAATGTACCAACCAAGCACAGGTAGACCTAAGAAAGGATGCCAGACCAATCTTAAGTTATTGCCCTAAAAGTATTGAGGATTATGACACTATTTATCTAGGTTATCCAAATTATTGGGGAACAATGCCTATGGTTTTATTTACATTCTTAGAAAGCTTTGATTTTTCCGGCAAAACTATAAAACCATTTTGTACTCATGAAGGAAGTGGACTTGGAAGTAGCATAGGTGATATTAAAAGATTATGTCCTACTGCAATTATGGATACCCCTGAAGCTGCAAGTGCTGGTAATGTATTTTATAACATTGCCTTTGGAAAATAACCTTATTATAAGCATCAAGGTTGGTTATCTGGCCGTATTACAACAGATAATAATTTCACATTTTATGAAGAGCCAAAATTAGATGAAAATGCACCAAGAGTTCCAGAAGGAGATTTTGTTTTTCTTGCAAATGCTCCTATGTACTATGTTTCAGTAGACACCTATGGAAAACTTGGTTGGAAAAGTAACACTCTAACTTATAAAGATACTAATGCCCATGTGCTAGAGATATTAACAGGAAAGACAAGCAATGCTTACAAGGCATTTCTTAGAAACTTAGGCATCTCCTATATCATTGCCGGTGAGGATACTCTTGATATAGCCCTAGCCATGGAAAAAATTAATAATCTTTTCGGTATTCAAACTTTAATGCTAGGTGGTGGTGGTGTTTTAAACTGGTCCTTTATTCAAGCAGGTATGTGCGACGAATTAAGTGTTGTTATTGCCGCTGCAGCTGATGGCTCTTCAAATACACCAACACTCTTTGAAACAAGAGGTGGTTTATCAATGGATATTCCTGTTGGTTTTAAGCTTAAAAAGGCTGATGTTAAAGATGGAGATAGTCTATGGCTTCGATATATAGTTAAGAATATTTAATATTTATAGAGAAAGGAATATTTATTATATGAATACACAAAATTTTAACAGTATTTTCCCAAGAGGAGATAAAAATGAAGCATTTGCTAAGTATTTCATTGGTCAAAGATATCTACAAAGGGAGTTGCAATAGGAAATGTGACTTTTGAACCTGGATGCCGTAATAACTGGCATATACATCATAAAGGAGGACAAATACTCCTTTGTACTGCTGGTGAAGGTTTTTATCAAGAATGGGGAAAACCTGTACAAAAACTTCATCCAGGAGATGTGGTAAATATATCACCTGAAGTTAAACACTGGCATGGTGCAACTCCTAACAGTTGGTTTGCACATATTGCTATTGAAGTTCCTGCAGAAGGTTCTTCAAATGAATGGCTTGAGGAAGTATCTGATGAAGAATATATGAAATTAAAATAAGAAGGTTTCAGCATTAATGTCCAGTGGTATTCTAGATAATTCCTTAAAAGGACATCTCCAAAGAGCAAAAGATAATGGCATTACTAAGGATGAAATAGTTGAGATTCTTACTCAACTTGCCTTTTATGCTGGTTGGCCAAAGGCTTGGGCTGCCTTTTATATGGCAAAGGACATTTGGGAAATGTCATAAATATTATGACAGCTGATGGTGTATCCCCAAGCCAAGCATCAATTGAAATGATATTACAGGTTGACTTCTTGAGGAAGTTGGAAAGGTAATTTGTGATGGTGGTGCAACAGCTTCATATTATTATGGAGATCTAAAACCTGAAAAATAAAATTAGCCTTAAGATGCTACAATAAGCATTTTAAGGCTAATTTTATTTTTAAATAATAGTAAATTAAGTATTAAACCCATTGAAATAATATTATAAAAAAATTATCATAAAAGGAGATTATAAATGAATTATAAAAAAACATTAAGAATGATTTTTCCAGAGTGGCAGGGTGGATTAAATCCTAATTATGTCTTTGGTTCATATGTTTTATCTCATATTGCTCCAAAATCAGAAAATAGTGAAACCGTAGAAATTCCTGTGAATAAAAACTATGAAGAGCCATTAAAAATAGAGAATGGCTATTATGCTGGAAAGGTATTATTAGAACAGCAACTTGCTGCAAAAAAGATTTTGACTAAAAAAAATCCAACACATGTAGTTACTTTTGGTGGGGATTGTTCAGTATCTCAGGCCTCCTTTGATTATCTACATGGAAAATATCCTGAAAACTTAGGTATCTTATGGATAGATGCTCATCCAGATATTTCTACTCCAAATGACTATTCCCATGAACATGCAATGGTTCTTGGAAATCTATTAGGTGATGGTGCACCAGAACTTAGTAGTATTGTTGAAAACCCATTTAAAGCTTCCCATATTATTTATGCAGGATTAAAGGCTAATGAAATGTTAGATTATGAAAAAGAATATATAGAAAAAACTAAGCTTTCCTATGTTAAGCCTGAAGATTTAATGAATAATAGCAATGCCTTAATAGATTGGATATGTAATAATGAAATTAAATATCTAGCAATTCATTTTGATATGGATGTTTTAACTTCTACAGATTTTCGCTCCCTTTTATATAATGAACCTGGAATTGATCCTGTGGATTATGCAACTGGAATAATGACGCTAAATCAAGTGGTTCGAATAATTAACGATGTGGAACAGCAAGCTGAGGTTGTTGGACTAACAATATCAGAATATATTCCTTGGGATTTAATAAATCTTAAAAAGGCATTGGGGAAAATTAAAATTCTAAGTTAAAGCTTTTTTCATAAGGTATATTACAACTGCCGTTACTATTAGCTCAGTAAAGACAAAAGCAAACCAAACTCCTACCATACCCAAAGCTCCACTCATTACAATTACCATTGGGACTATTATAATTAATCCCCTTAAAATTGTAATTGAAAATGCATACTTTGCCTTTTCAATTGAGCTGAAAAAAATTGCAGTTACAATATTAATACCAACAAATAAAAATCCAATAAAGTATATTTTTAGTCCCATATCTGCAATTTTTGCAATATGGGAATTATTTTCGCTATTGAATATTCCTATTATTTCCTTTGAATATACTCTTACACAAATATATAGTAATCCCCCTATAATTATTGAAGTAACAATAGCATAATGATATACCCTTTTAACTATATCTTTTTTTAATAGACCATAATATTTGCTTGTTAGTGGCTGTATCCCCTGAGCTAACCCAGTAAGTATTGCAATACCAACAAGTGCCAAGTTTGCTACTATACCATATGCTGCAACCCCTATGTTACCTTCTATTCTTAAAATAACTAAATTAAAGGTTATTAAAACAACTGCCGATGAAATTTCAATAATAAAGGATGATAAACCTAATTTAAATATATCTAAAATTCTTTTGATTTTTAATTTAATTTTTATAAATTTTAATGTATTTTTATCACTAGTTAAATGATACAATAAAATACATATACTAACAATAGGAGCAACTCCTGTTGCCAATGCTGCTCCAAACATACCCATATTAAATGGAAATACAAATATATAATCTAAAATAATATTTGAAAAGCTACCTACT
>CAMNZV010000049.1 GCA_946575275.1 uncultured Clostridium sp.
AATAGGTGTTTCTCAAAGTTCTACCTCTAAAAAGTCCTTAGAAACTGAAGCAGAAAAACTTGGCATTTCATTAAAGTTTTCAGAGTTTGGAAGTTATCCTGAATTAAAAGCTGCATTAGATTCTGGTAGAATACAATGTTTCTCAGTAGATGCTGCTATATTAAATGGATATGTAGATGATTCTTCTGTGATTTTAGAGGAAAGATATGAACCACAGCAATATGGTGTTGCAACAAAGAAGTCCAACACAGAATTATCTGATTTAGTAAACGAAGTAATACAAGATATGAAAACTTCAGGAGAATTAGATAAGTTAATAGAAAAGTGGGAAATTAAATAATGACAGGACCTTTTGCACTATACAAATGGGAGGCAGCCTTCAAAGACTATCATATTTTTCTTGAAGGTTTCCTAATGACATTGAAAGTTGGACTTCTAGCCTTAGTATTTGCATTAATATTAGGTATATTTTTCGGTGTCTTTTCTGCATCCAATTCAAAAGTATTAAAAACAATTTCTAGATTCTATGTAGAACTAATTCAAAATACTCCTTTGGTTATTCAGATTTTCTTCATATACAATGGACTACCTTTCATTGGAATAAAGCTAGATATTTTCACCATAGGGATACTTGGAATTGGTCTATATCATGGAGCATATGCATCTGAGGTAATTAGGGCTGGGATACAGTCTATTAATAAAGGACAGCTAGAAGCTGGACTTTCTCAAGGTTTTACTTATTGGCAAACTATGAGGTATATAATACTTCCCCAAGCAACAATAGTTGCATTGCCACCACTAACCAATTTAATTGGGACTTTAATAAAAAATACTTCTGTACTTGCAATGATTGCAGGCGGAGATTTAATGTATATGTCTGATACCTGGTCAAGTAACAATATGTATTATGGACCAGCATATGTTATAACAGGAGCATTATACTTTGTTATTTGTTACCCACTTACTGCAATTGCTAAATCCTTTGAAAAAAGATTTAATAAAAAGTCTAAGAATGTTGAAAATGAAACATTAGAAGAAAGAATTACAGAAGAAGTGGGAGCGGGGGTATAATATGTTAGATATATTAACTAGTAGTAACATTAGTTTTTTACTAAATGGACTAAAGGTAACATTAATTATAGCATTGGCGACTACCCTTATAAGTATCTTTGTTGGAACAATATTGGGTGTGTTAAAAACATACTATAGAGGAGTTTTAAGTAAATTTGCTACTATATATATAGAGATTTTTAGAAACACACCATTAATACTATGGATATTAGTCTGTCGTTTTATGATACCAATAAAGCCTATATATTCAGGTGTATTATCTATGTCTTTATTTACTACAGCAGTAATGGCAGAAATAATAAGAGGTGGATTAAATTCAGTAAACCAAGGTCAATATGAAGCAGGAATATCCCAAGGCTTTAAAAAAAGTCAAGTATTAATATATATATTACTACCTCAGGCTTTTAAGAATATGGTTCCTGCTATACTTTCACAGGTAATTTCCACAATAAAAGATACATCATTCTTATGGATTGTTGGCATAGAAGAGTTTACTGGAAAGGGAATGATACTAATGGGAAGTTTTGCTACATCAAAACAAGTATTTCAGCTTTATGCTTTATTAGCATTAGTTTACTTTATAATTAACTTTACCTTAGCTTATTTTATTAAGAGAAAAAGAACATAGTTAAAGAAGTTTTTTAGATGAAATTTTTCATTTAAAAAACTTCTTTTTATATTTTGTCTAGATATTAATTGAAATATTGTAAAATATAGTATAATATAGTTATGTAATATATTTTTGAGGAGGTAAAAAATGAAAAAATTTAAAAAAGCACTATCCTATATACTTACAGCTATATTTATGCTTACATTAATACAACTACCCCTTAATGTAAAAGCAGATGAAGCTAACGAACCAGTTTATGTAAAGATAAGATACTCTAGAGAGGATAGTCAATATGACAATTGGAATCTTTGGGTATGGGAAGAAGGTAAAGGTGGAAAGCAGGTTGACTTTTTAGGTGTAGATAGGGAAGGTTCCTATGCAGTTATAGAGACTACTAAGAATGCAAATAAGCTTGGTTTTATCGTTAAAAAAAGTGTTGGTGGTAATGATTGGGCTGAAAAAGATACAAATGATGAATTCGTAGATTTAACAAAGGGAGATATAGAGGTTGTTATAAGTAATAATGCCGGTGTTGTTGAGATTAATGATAGAGAAATCAAAGAAGACTTTAACAAGGTATCAGTAAAATTACACTATTTTAGATTTGATTCTAATTATACTAATTGGGATGTATGGAGTTGGTGTGGAAGTAATCCAGGTGCAGGCTATCTTTTTGCTGATGATGACTTTGGAAAGGTTACTAGTTTAGAATATTCAAATGTATCCAAGACAGATAAGGTAGGTTTTATTGTGAGACAGTCTGATTGGTCAAAAAAAGATTATGATGATGATAGATTTTTAAATAAAGTTTATGCAGATTGTGATGGAAATTTAAATGCTTATGTTGTTACAGGAGAAGAAAAGGTTTACTATAACAAAGAAGATGTTGTCTTAGATCCTAAAATGTTAAATGCTAATATAGACACATTAAATACAATTTCATTTAAAACTAATACTACAATTAAAGAGACAGATTTAAATGGGAAGGTTACATTAATACAAAATGGTCAAATTGTACCAATAACTAATGTAACAATAGATTCTTCAAAACTATCAGGAATTGTTACAACAGGAGAATCTATAGATTTAAACAATAAATATGAATTAACTATTGATGGCTTTGGAAGTATATCATTATCTTTAGGTAAAATATATGATAGTGAAGATTTTTCAGAATTATTTACCTATGATGGTAAATTAGGAGCTTCATACTCAAAGGATAATACAGAATTTGTATTATGGGCCCCAACAGCAAAGGAAGTTAAACTTGCTTTATATGGGACAAATGGCAAGGATTTTAACAGTGCTGCCACAGAAGTTATAGATATGGAAAAAGGTGAAAATGGAACCTTTAAAGTTGTGGTAAATAAGGATTTAGACGGTGTATATTATAACTATAGAGTTGATATAAATGGAACTGTTAATGAAGTTACTGATCCTTATGCAAAATCTTTAAGTGTTAATGGTACTCGTGGTATGGTACTTGACCTAAATAAAACTAACCCTACAGGATGGTCAGTTGAAAAGAAACCAGAATTAGCAAATGCAACAGATTCTATTATTTATGAAATGCATATAAGAGATTTTTCAATTGATGAAAATTCAGGAGTATCTTTAGAATATAGAGGAAAATACAATGGTGTATGGCAACCTAATACTACCATTCCAGGTACAGATGTAAAAACAGGTGTAGAGCACTTAAAAGAACTTGGAGTTACAACTGTTCAGTTATTACCATCCTTTGATCACAGATCAATAGATGAAACAAAATTAGATACACCACAATATAACTGGGGATATGACCCTCAAAATTATAATACACCAGAAGGCTCTTATTCTATGGATCCATATACTGGGGAACTAAGAATAAAAGAATTTAAAGAAATGGTTTATGAACTTCATAAAGCTGGAATTAGAGTAGTTATGGATGTTGTGTACAATCATACAGGTGATACACTAAATTCAAATTTAAATTTAGCAGTACCAAATTATTATTACAGACAAACAGAAACTGGAGAATTTTCTAATGCTTCAGGTTGTGGAAATGAAACAGCATCAGACAGAAGTATGGTACAAAAACTTATAGTAGATTCTGTAGTATATTGGGCTAAAGAATATCACATTGATGGATTTAGATTTGATTTAATGGCAATACATGATATTGACACTATGAAAAAAGTACGTACAGAACTAGACAAGGTAGACCCATCAATAATAATTTATGGTGAAGGTTGGACTGGTGGTTCAACACCTCTTGCAACTGATAAACAAGCTTTAAAAGCTAATGTTAAATCCTTTGGCAATATGCAAATAGGAGCATTTAGTGATGACATTAGAGATGGAGTTAAAGGACATGTATTTGATTCAGAAGCACCTGGCTTTGTAAATGGTGGAGAAGGTTTTGAAGAAACAATTAAATTTGGAGTTGTAGCATCAACCTTTAATAATCAAATTGATTATAGTAAGGTAAAGAACAATACTGCTTCATGGGCAAATGAACCATATCAAACAATTTCATATGTTTCAGCACATGACAATTTAACTTTGTGGGACAAGCTACAAACAACTAATAAAGACGCAACAAAAGAAGAATTGTTAAGCATGAATAAAATGGCAGCTGCAATTGTTTATACATCTCAAGGAATACCATTTATGCAAGCTGGAGAAGAAATGGCAAGAACAAAATTAAATGCTGATGGTACTTTTAATGAAAACAGCTATAATGCCTCTGATGCTGTAAATAAAATGGATTGGAATAGAAAGGTACAATATAATAGTTTATTTGAATATTATAAAGGCCTAATTTCACTTAGAAAAGAGCATAAGGCATTTACAATGAATTCTACAGAAGATATTCAAAACAATTTAAAATTTATAGATGTTAATACTAGCAATGTAGTAGCATATACAATTAATGGTGAAGCTGTAGGGGATAGCTACAAAACATTAGCAGTATTATTTAATTCAAATGATAAGGATGTTGAAGTTACATTAAATAACAGTGATTGGGTAGTATTAGTTAATGGTGAAAAGGCAGGTACAACAAATCTTGGAACTATAGATGGAAATGTTGTTACAGTACCTGCAAATAGTTCTTATGTGTTAGCAGATAAGGAAAGTTATTTAAAAGAAAATAAAGTAGAGGTTCCAGACACTGATATTAAGGATACTAAAGCAGATACTAAAGAAGAAACAAAGGCTTCAAACCAAACAAAAACAAGTGACAACAATAATATTTTATCAACTATAGGATTACTAGTTGCAAGCGCAATGGTAGTTACAGTAGTTCTTAGAAGAAGAAGTTTTATAAAATAAAAATTTGGCACAGCAAGGAATATACCTCTGCTGTGCCTTTTAATATAATAATGCAAGAAACCGCATTGCAAATAAGCAATGCGATCCTGTGTTAAAAAAGTTTTATAAAATTATAACTATACTCTGAAAAGTAAATCAGAGTAAGTTGGGATAGGCCAGTAATCTTTTCCAACTATTAATTCTAATTCATCAGCATATTTTCTTGCAGCTTCCATTTGAGGAATTATAGTATTTCTATAGTATTTAGCAAGTTCTAAGCCTTCACTTATATCTTCAACTTTAACTAAAAGATTAGCTAATTTTTCAGTTTCTTGATATAAAGAATTAGCAGCATTAGATACCTTAGTTAAAGTACCTTTTTCAAGTTCACAAGAATTGCTTAAACCTATTGAATTTTTAGCAATAATTGTATCACTTAAATCTTTCATGTATGAAGTAACAGCTGGCATAATTTGTTTTCTTAGCATATCACGCAAAGTAATAGCTTCTATATTAATAACCTTAGCATAGTTTTCAAGAAGTATTTCATATCTTGAATGAACCTCAGTTTTTGTATATACATTGTGTTTTTCAAATAATTTAATATTCTTTTCATGAATATAATATGGCAAAGCATCAACAGTTGAGTGTAAGTTTAATAATCCTCTCTTTTCAGCTTCCTTAACCCATTCATCTGAATAGTTGTTACCATTAAATACTATTCTTTTGTGTTCTATAACAGTTTTCTTTAAAAGAGCATCTAAAGCAGAATTGAAATCTGATGCCATTTCAAGTTCATCAGCAAATTGTTCAAGAGCTTCAGCAACTATAGTATTTAACATTATATTAGGACAAGATATTGAAACAGTAGAACCTAGCATTCTAAACTCGAATTTGTTTCCGGTGAAAGCAAATGGAGAAGTTCTGTTTCTATCAGTAGTATCTTTTAAGAAGTTTGGAAGTACATCTACTCCTAAATCCATGCTCTTTTTAATTCTGTGAGCATAATCTGAACCATTTTCAATGGATTCCAAAATATCATATAAATCATCACCTAGGAACATTGATACAATAGCAGGTGGAGCTTCATTTGCACCAAGCCTATGATCATTTCCAGCATCAGCTACAGATATTCTCAATAAATCTTGATATTCATCTACTGCTTTAATAACTGCACAAAGGAATGTTAAGAATTGTTTGTTGTCCTCTGGATTATCAGTTGGATCTAATAAATTTTCCCCTAAATCAGTTGATAATGACCAGTTATTATGTTTTCCTGATCCGTTAATTCCATCAAATGGTTTTTCATGAAGTAAACAAACAAGCCCGTGTTTTGAAGCAACTTTTTTCATTAATTCCATTGTTAATTGGTTGTGATCTGTTGAAATATTAGTAGTTGCGAATATTGGAGCTAATTCATGTTGACCTGGGGCAACTTCGTTATGCTTAGTTTTTGCTAAGATTCCAAGTTTCCATAATTCTTCATCTAAATCTGCCATAAACTCAGCAACTCTTGTTTTAATACTACCAAAATAGTGATCTTCAAGTTCTTGTCCTTTAGGAGCTGGTGCCCCAATTAATGTTCTACCAGTTAACATTAAGTCTAATCTATTTTCATATTGTTTTTTATCTATTAAGAAATATTCCTGTTCAGGGCCTACAGTTGTAATAACCTTCTTAGCCTCTTTGTTACCAAATAATCTTACTATTCTTAAAGCTTGTTCATTTAAGGCTTGCATAGAGCGAAGTAATGGAGTCTTTTTATCTAATACTTCTCCGCTATAAGATAAGAAAACTGTTGGTATACATAAAGTACCATCCTTTATGAACGCATATGAAGTTGGATCCCAAGATGTATATCCTCTAGCTTCAAAGGTAGCTCTTAGTCCACCAGATGGAAAACTTGAAGCATCAGGTTCACCTTTAATTAATTCTTTACCTGAAAATTCCATGTTAATTTCTGATTGGCTAGCTGGTGCAATAAATGAATCGTGTTTTTCAGCTGTTATACCAGTCATTGGTTGAAACCAATGTGTAAAGTGTGTAACACCCTTTTCAATAGCCCAATCCTTCATAGAATTAGCAACAACATTAGCAACATCTAATGTTAAAGCTGTTTCAGTTTCTATTGATTTTTTTAATTTCTTATAAACATCTTTTGGTAACCTTTCTTTCATTACAGTATCATTAAATACTAATGATCCAAATAATTCAGGTACATTTTTGTTAGTCATATATATTTCCTCCCTTTTTATAAAAAAAATTAACACATTAATTAAACACAAAAAAAGGCGCAGTGTATTTAAAATACACAGCGCCTTTGCTGATGGTATTATTATATGACAGGAAAAATTAAAAATCAATGTTTTTTTTAAAAAAAATTTAAATAATAAAATTGCTATTGTAGTATATTTTATATATAATGTTAAAATGATTGTATAATAAATAATTTAGAGGGGGGAAATATTAATGGATAAGACCATTTCTGAAATCTTAGAATTTGTTTTGGATAATGATATTAAATTTATAAGATTACAATTTTGTGATGTGTTTGGAGAATTAAAAAATATTTCTATATTATCATCTGAGCTTGAAAGGGCCTTTTTGTATGGAATAAGTTTTGACGCCTCATCTATAAATGGTTTTTTAACAGTAGAGGATTCAGATTTATTTTTAGTTCCAGATCCATCAACTTTAGCTATTTTACCGTGGAGACCACAAGAAGGAAGAGTTGCAAGGTTCTTTTGTTTCATTAAAACTCCAAATGGAAATTACTTTGAAGGCGATAGTAGATATTTACTTAAGAAAACAGTAGAGGAATTAAGAATAAAGGATTATACTGCAAAAATTGGTCCAGAATGTGAGTTTTATTTATTTAAAACAGATGATGAAGCAGAGCCATTATTAGTACCTCAAGATAAGGCAGAGTATTTTGATGTTGCACCCTTTGATAAAGGAGAAAATGTTAGACGTGAAATATGCTTAACATTAGAAGAAATGGGGCTAAAACCAGAATCTTCTCATCATGAATCGGGACCTGGTCAAAATGAAATTGATGTTAGATATGATAATGCAATGGAATCTGCAGATAATTTTGTAACACTTAAATCAGTAGTAAAAACAATAGCAGGATTAAATGGGTTATATGCAAGTTTTATGCCAAAACCATTATATAATGAAAGTGGTTCAGGTCTTCATATTAATTTATCTTTATTCAAGGAAGATAAAAATATATTTAAAACCAATAATGGTCACTCTAAAGAAGCTGAAAGTTTTATTGCAGGTATAATGTATAGAATTAAAGAAATTACTGCTGTTTTAAATCCAACAATCAATTCATACAAGCGATTTGGATCTCACGAGGCTCCAAAATATATTTCATGGTCTCATAAAAATAGATCACAACTAATAAGAATTCCTGCAGCAAAAGGTGAATTTAATAGAATGGAACTTAGAAGTGCTGATGGAACTTGTAACCCTTATTTAGCCTTTGCATTATTAATAAAAGCAGGTATTGAAGGGGTTCAACTTAAACGAGAACTGCCAAATGCTTATGAAGGAAATACTTATGATATTGATAAAAATACAAATTTAGATACTTTACCTAAAACTCTTGAAGAAGCCTTATGTTATATGAAAAATAGTGAATTTATAAAGGACACCTTAGGTGAATTTTTATTAGCTAAATTCATTGAGAAAAAGGAAAAAGAGTGCAAGGAATATCATGAAAATTCATCTAGAGAAGATGAAATTTCAGACTGGGAAATAAACAATTATTTCTATAGATTTTAAATTAAATAAATCTATAATATGGGGGCTTATTTATGGATAAAATATTAATTGTTTGTAGCTCAGAAAAAGGACTTAAGGTTTATACTGAAAACTTAAAAAGTATGGGCTATAGCCATATAGAAAGTGAAAGTAATAGTGCTTCTGCAAGAAGACGGATGATACAAGATGACTTTAATATTGTTTTAATTGACACACCATTAAAAGATGAATTTGGAACAGAATTTGCACTTAAATTATCTCAAAAGGGTTCAATAGGTGTAATATTAATAGTAAAATCAACTGAAGCTGATA
>CAMNZV010000050.1 GCA_946575275.1 uncultured Clostridium sp.
AACTGGTTCGTTTTCAAATCCTTTTTCTTTGTAGAATTCTTGTTCTCCAACTGTAAATACGAATTCGCTTCCACAATCTTTACAAGTTATATTCTTATCTTCCATATCTATACCTCCTAAAATTAAAGATTCTAAATTGATATAATAATCTCTAATTTCAAGAAACTATTTACCTAAATGAAACTTTTTATTAGCATTTTTGCTACTTTCTTATAGTATCACATTATTTATTTATTTGCAATACCTTTTTTATAATATTATTAATAATATATTATACTACCTTTGCAGGACTTATAATTACTACTATTTACAGATCTACTCCATTACTTTCAATAACCTTTTTGTACCAATAAAATGAATCTTTTTTATATCTTTTCATTGTTCCCTTACCATCATTATCAATATCTACATAAATAAATCCATATCTTTTTTTCATTTCTCCAGTAGGTGCACTTATTAAATCAATACATCCCCAAGGCGTATATGCAATTAAATCAACTCCATCTTCTAATGCACCTTCCATTGCCTTAATGTGTTCCCTTAAATATGAAATACGATATTCATCATGTATCTCATTGTCTTGTGTAAGTTCATCAACTGCCCCTAATCCATTTTCTACAACCATAATGGGAATTTCATATCTGTTATAAATCTAATGTAACATTATCTTCTTTCAATAATCTTTTTGCAAATACAGGATATTCTCCACGTACCATAATATCACCGCAATAATAAAAACTATCTTGCATTTTCTTTTGATTTTTCAAGACATCCTCTGGATTACATGTTAATGGATATGAGCACGCTCCAGCTATCATACATCCAACCTTATACTCTGGATCAATATTATGTGCACGATTTACAGCCCTTGCACTTGCAACTACTTGATTGTGCAAACTTTGATAATTATTTGCTATGTCTTCTTTGGACATATTAGGAATAAAATCTTTAAACAATAAAAGACTATTAATCTCATTAAATGTTAACCAATATTTCACAAGCCCCTTATATTACTTAAATAATACTTCAGTGTAATTATCAAATAGCGATATTAATTTTCTATTTTTCCATCCACCTAATTCCTCTTCTAAATATAACGGTGTATCATAATGAGATATTGTTACCAAAGGTTCTATGTTATACTTTTTAAGTTCCATAAAAACATTTCTATAAAACTCTAGACCCTTTTTATTTGGTTCATCCTCTATACCATTTGGGAATATTCTTGACCATGAAATTGACATACGAAACATCTTAAATCCCATTTCAGCAAATAAAGTTATGTCTTCCTTGTAGTGATGATAAAAATCAATTGCATTGTGATTAGGATAATAATATCCTTCTAAAATAGCACCTTTTGCGTCTTTAGGAAGTGGTGCAAATTGAGGTGCTAATCCAACCTGACCATTAGGTAGTCTATATGTTGTACCTCTAGGGCTTGTAGCTGTCCCGGCAGTTGTAACATCAGTTCTAGCTAACCCTCTACCATCTATATTATAGGCACCTTCACATTGATTTGCGGCAATAGCACCGCCAAAATAAAACTTCTTTGGAAAACTCACAATTACCCCTCCTATAAGATAACTTTTAGAAGTTCATCTGAAACTTCTATGTTACTTTTATTAGTATCTATATCAAAATATACTAATAAATCACCTTTTTTTACAACATCATCTTGATTTACAAAGCTTTCAAAGTACTTTCCTTCAAGTCGAACAGTATTATAGCCAATATGTATAAGAACCTCACAACCATTATCTGACACAATTCCAATAGCATGTTTTGTAGAGAACAAGGTACAAACCACTCCATCAAATGGTGCAAATATCTTACCTTCAGTAGGTCTTATAAGAATTCCTTTTCCCAATAATTCACTTGCAAAAGCTTCATCCCCACACTCCTTTAATGGTGCTAAATCTCCTTTTGCTGGAGAAAAAATTACTTCTTGTGATATTATTTTTTCTTGTTCACTGTCTTTTTCGTCAATTTTATCATCCTTATAATATATATATGCTAACACAAAGGAAAAAACAAATGGTACTAAAGATGCAATTATAAGTGGAACTATTTGTGGTTGCTCTGGATTTATTAATCCTATTAATCCTTTAATTTCTTATCTTTTGTTTTTATATAAATAGCTAAAACTACTCCAATTTGAGCAAATGATGCAAAGAATGTAAATGCCATAAGTTGACTTGGAATACCTTGCATTAAATCCATAAATGGGAACATAAATATTACTCCATGTACTCCAAACAATACAAATACTTGATAAAATCCTGCTAAAATAGTTCCTGCTATATTGGGCTAATTGCAAGTAATGAATTAATTCCAGTATTAATTCATACTCCAACTAAATTTGCAGCAGGTCCAATTAATATAAATCCAATAGGAACAATAATAACTAACACAATTACTGGTACTATAAAGTTGCTAACAATCTCTGGTATGTATTTTTTAAGAAATCTTTCTAAAGGTGCTGCTACTGCAACCATAAATACTATTGGTAAGAATGTTCCATCTCCAATTGCACTAAGAAGAAGGTATAATCCATCTCCCTGATTTACAACTCCTAAGAAAAGTAATAATGTTGTAAGTCCCTTAACAATACCACTAGCACAAATCATATTTAAACAAGGTCCCATGGCCTTCATAACTGTAATTACTCCATCCATATTTTTTAGAACATCGTCGTTTGCAATACTTTCATCTTTTAAATTGAAACGTAAACGTGTAATACAGTGTTGTAATCCTACAATATTTTCTTTCCCACCTACATTTTTAATAATGTCATCTGCTAATTTTGAATACTTTTCCATTTTCTTTACCTCCATTTAAATTAATTTTTATTGAAGGTTTAGCCAACTTAATGTTACTATCCAATTTGAGTATAATTATATTTATTATTTATAAATGTTTGAATTTTCAAAACACATTTATAGGCAGATTGATATTTCATTTTTACTACATCTAGTAGTCCATCATTGCTTCCATCATCAATTATCTTTCCCAATACTAATCTTTGGGCAAAAAATTTAAGATGTGTTATAAACCTAAAGTAATATACTGAATTCACATCAAATTCAATTCTAAAGTAGTATTTTACAATGTTTGATACTTCCTGCATAATACCTGTTATATCAATAATTTGTTCCATTTTACTTTCATCCATAGTTGCATTTACAATGTGTAATGCAATAAAACCTGCGTCATCCTCTGGGAGCCTAACATGAAACATTTCTTCAATCATATTTAATGAAATAACTCCAATTTCAAATTCCACCTCATAAAATCTCTTAATATCCCACATCATGGCATTTTTAATTGCAATTCCCTCCAAATACCTAGATATTGCTGTATATATATGATCACTTAATGATATTATTAAACTTTCACTAATGTGTTTCCCTAATTTTATTTCAGCTAATTTTATAATCTCATCTGCTAATTGTATATGTTCTAATGGGATATTTAAGATCAATTGTTTGAACTTTTCATTCATACCTTCATCCTTTAATACAAAGACTTTATTAATTTCTTTGCTATTAATTTCATCTTCATTCTTTTTGTTAAAAGCTATCCCCTTTCCACATACAACACTTTCATTGCCATTTTCATAAGATTAATTTGAAAAAAATTTTTATATAATGATATACTATAACTATATTATGAGAAATGAGGTTTTTTCAATGATTGACTATATAGATTTAATAATGCCTGAATATGAAGCTTGGAAGGCTCTAATGAAAAAGAAACCTTCTATATTAAGCAAAGCAAGCAAGGGTATTCAAAATAAATTTAATAGTGTTCTACCTGATAAATACCATGAAATAATGGATATTACCATTAAAAATTTAGTTAAAGGTATTTTAATTGGATCTGAATATTTAAACAAAAAGCCTATTTCTAATATGCCCCTAAAAATCAGAGAAGAATTATTTAAAAGCAAATTAGAAATATACAGAAAGACGGCTATAGTAGAGGGTGCTTCTACTGGTGCTGGGGGCTTATTTATGGGTTTTGCAGACTTTCCATTACTACTTACAATTAAAATTAAATTTCTTTTTGAAGCTGCTTCTATATATGGTTTTGATGTTAATGATTATAAAGAGCGATTATATATTCTTTACATATTTCAATTAGCATTTTCTTCTCAAGGTAAAACAAATAAAGTTTTTCAAGAACTTGAAAATTGGAATAATATCGCACTACAACTTCCAGATGATATAAATGATTTTAATTGGCACGATTTTCAGCAAGAGTATAGGGATTATATTGATATTGCTAAAATGCTTCAATTAGTTCCACTAATTGGTGCCTTTGTTGGTGCCTATGCAAATTCTAAACTTTTAGATAAACTTGGTGAAACTGCTATGAATTCTTATAGAATGAGATTAATTAATCAATAAATGTTTGTTTTATTACATCATACAATCCACCTTCAGTTAAACGTACTTCGGGTATTACTGACAACGCTATAAAAGATAAGGTTATAAATGGATCTACCTCTTTAGATACCCCTAACTTCCTTGCCATTGACACCATTATTTTAACCTTACTTTGAACATTCTCCTTAGTATCAGTGCTCATTAGTCCAGCTATTTCTAGAGTTAGTGATTCTAATATCTTTCCCTTAGATGCAATAACATATCCACCCTGTAATCTTCTTAATTCATTAACTGCAATTATTATATCCTCATCATTATCCCCTACAACTATTATATTATGAGAATCATGAGAAACACTTGTTGCAATTGCCCCATTTTCAATGCCATAACCCTTAAGGGCACATACACCAACACCATTAGTTCTTCCATGCCTTTCTACAACACAAAGCTTAGAGAATTCCTTATTAGGTATAAATGTATTGTTTATTCCAGGTATCTCCTCAAACTTATGGGTAGTTAATAGCGAATATGGAACTATTTCAATTACATGGTTTTTTTCTGACCTATTTATTTTTATACTTTCATAAGATAATGGATTGCACTTAACAGTATTTAATAATTCCTGGCTATTTTCAATTACTCCATTATATTCAGCTAAGCTTTTATCATTTATTATGATACCACCCTTAATTATTTGTGATGGAGATGCCTCTTCAAAATATTTTAATATTAAAATATCAGCCTTATATCCAGCGCCTATAGCACCTAATTCTCTTAAATTATAAGCTTTAGCTGAATTATATGTTGCCATTTTATATGCCTTAATAATAGGAACCCCTAATTCAATAGCCCTTTTTACACAATAATTAATATGACCTTCCGTTGCCAAAAATCTATAAAAATCTATAAACCTTGTTTAATTCCCTGTTTAACGTGTCCGATTTTGTAATTCAAAAGAATATACTACTTTCGTTTGATGTGACACTCCGAGGGCTTAAATTCCCATACAACGCATGGTACATATTAGTAGTATCGTTTAAGTGATTAAACTACTAATTCATATCTTGAAAGATTAATACTTGCATTATAATCTCTATCTATAACACAACCACATTCTTCACAGATATATGTCCTTTCTGATAATGAAAGCTTTGGTTTTACATGACCACACTCACTACAAGTCTTTGATGATGGATACCATTTATCAGCTTTTACAAACTCAATTCCATTGAACTCACATTTATATTGCATTTGTTTTTTAAACTCATATAAACATTGTTTTGCAATTGCTTTTGATAAATGCTTATTTTTCATCATACCTTTAATATTAAGTGTTTCCATAACAACTCTTGATGGTTTGGTTTTCACTATCATATTCGTTGCTTGGTGACTATGATTACTTCTTATATTCGCTAATTTTCTATGAAGTAATTTAATCTGCTTTTCGATTTTTATAATATTACTTGTTTTGACAAACTTACTCCCTTCTTTATTTTTTAGGTATTTGCGAGATACCCTACGTTGTAATCTACGTAGCCTTTTTTCAAGTTGCTTTACAACTCTTGTTTTATTAATATTTTTAAAAGTCATTCCATTCGAGCATATAGCTAAATCCTTCACTCCAATATCAATTCCTATGCTTTCAGTAGTTAATTCTACTATTGGTTTTTCTTTTTCAATACCAACTGATATAAACCAATACTTTCCGTCAAAACTTATTCGTGGATTAGTATATTTACAATTCATAGGTATTGAGTTTTTCTTTATAGTAACCCAACCTACTTTTTCAATTAATACTGAACTTTCTTTAACTTTAAGTTTTGATGTATCGTTATAAAAAGACGGCTTGGACTTTCTTCGGCTCTTGAATCGTGGTCTATCAGCTAACCCTTTGAAAAACTTTTTATAAGCTTCACAACCATCTTTAACAGCTTGTTTAGCCACATTGTTAGATACTTCATTAAGCCAATTAAGTTCTGTTTTCTTTAAGGTAGTTAATTCTTTTCTTAAATCATTATCGGATATGAATTTACCACCATTTTTATAGTTTTCTTGTTGTCTTGCTAAAGTCCAATTATAGATAAATCTTGCAGTACCAACTGATTGCCATAATTTTTGTTCATGCTCTTTAGTTGGATATAATCTAACTTTCTTCCCCAATATCATTCTCTAACAACTCCTTAATCATCTTCTTGGCTTTATTCGCTCTTTTACCTTGAAGTCTGCAACTAAAAACTGTAACAATTTGAATTAAATCTTCAACTAATTCCTGTTCTTCTGTTTTTTCAGTATTGTCTATAATTTCAATAGTAGTTCCATATTTAGTACATAGATTTTCTATAATTTCAAAGCCAAATCTTAGCAATCTATCTTTGTATAGAATTACTATCTTTTCAACTTCTGAATTAGTTATCATATCTATTAGCTGATTTAATCCCTTTTTATTGTAGTTAATGCCACTACCTATGTCAGTAATAACATCAAAAGAATACCCTTTAGCAATCATGTATGTTTTAACATTTTCTATTTGTCTTTCAAGGTCATCTTTTTGTTTATTACTTGATACTCTACAATATCCAATTATTTTTTTTGTATTAGTTACAATTCCTTTAATTCCTAAAAAATGATTAAGTTGCTCTTGTGAGTAGTATCTTGTACCACCATCAGTTATATGACTTGGTTTTAATGAACCATTTTTATCCCAATTTCTAAGTGTTTGAACCGTTTTTCCTATATTTTCTGCAAACACTCCTATTGAGTAATACTTCACAATTTATCACCTCAATAAGATTATATAAGCATATCTATAAAAAGTCAATACATTTTTATAGATATTTGTATATTTTCTTTAACTGTTGCTACCCCTCTTCAATATCCTCTAAATGTTTATCATCTGTACAAAACATACAATTATCAAGGGACACCTTAGATTTTAATAATCCTTTAATAATTGGTTCTAAATTTCTAGCTCCACTACCTTCCCTTATTAATAGTGAAAATCCTGCTCTTAATTTTTCTAATGCCTCTTCTATTGTTTCACATTCATGATCATTATTAACTCCAGCTGCTCTATAACCTTGAAGTTCTTCTCTCTCTAGTGATGGTGCATGCCCATCAATAATCTTATCCTTAAACATTTCTATTTTATCCATAATTCTATTTTCACAATTAATTACATCATGAAAACGCATCACTTCACCTAATCCAAGTACCCTGTCATTAGTTAAATAAGGTTCCATTTCTATTGCCAAAAACTCCCCTACACCATTAACATCAATATCTGATGCTGGAACAGATGAAGGTATCATAACATATGCATTTATAGGTATATTTTCAGTTGATTTTAGCATATAATCCAATCCTATTTTACCTGCTACATTAACAATTTCATGGGGATCAATTATTGTTGTAGTTGTTCCCTTTTTTATAACACTCTTGCTAAATTCTAATGGTGTTACCATTGTTGATTCTATATGCATATGAGAATCTATAAATCCAGGTGAAATATAATATCCACTACAATCTATTTCATTTTTACCAAAGTAAGTACCAACACCTGCAATTTTATCTCCTAGAATTGCAACATCTGCCTTAATTATTTCTTCAGTGAACATATTGATAATTAATCCATTTTTTAAAACTAAATCTGCAGGTTCTATTCCCTTTGCAACATTAATTATATTCCTTTCCATAGAAATTCCTCCAATAAACTTTAATTCTTTAGTTATTATCCTCTAATATACCACATATCTTCTCAATATATTTAACTAAGATTTCATTCACCTTAACACCTCTTAACTATTATTAGAATATATTTCTCTATTATACCACCTAGTGAATACATTTCAATTTTTATGCTTTAATTGTTTGTGTTAAACTTAAGGCAGATTATATTATATGGGATCAATTTGACTGAATACCATAAGAAACTTATAATATATTATGTAATAATGGGAAAGTAAGGAAGATATGATAATGGTGAATTTAAAAAAGATAATTAAGGAAGTAAAGAATCTTAAACATGTAAATGCGACTATTTGTTTAGCTGGATTAATTCTAATAACTGGAGGGATATTTGCTTGTATGTTATGGGATGATGAAGATAGTAATGTACATACATCTACTATTACAGTATCAAATGAAGTTCAAGAGAATTACAAAGAAGAAACTGAGGAAGAAGTTAAGAGACAAGCTGAAGAGCAGGCTAAAAAACAAGCAGAGGAAGAGGCTAAGAGACAAGCTGAAGAGCAGGTTAAAAAGCAAGCAGAAGAAGAAGCTAAGAGACAGGCAGAGGAACAGGCTGAAAAACAAGCAGAAGCTAATAATAGTGCCTCTTCAACTGTAATTAGTAATTCCAATTCATCAGGTTCAGAAACCTCTAACCCTCAACAAAGTTTTGTGGCTAACTTTAGTGTAGCACAACAAACGGATCAGTTAATAGTAGTTCAAGGAAATGGTGGCTGTAGTGCGACCATATCATTGCACAAAAAAACAAAT
>CAMNZV010000051.1 GCA_946575275.1 uncultured Clostridium sp.
AGAAAATAAAAGAAGACAACTTAATAAGGTTTCTTCCTTAAAAGACCCAAAAGAAAATATAGAAAGTTTATTTGCAGAATATGAGAAAAAGTTACATGAATTAAAGTTTTTAGCCGAAAAGGGAAAGGATAAAAGTTCCAAAGGGTTATTAAAATTTATATTACTTATAATTGGAATAATAAGTATAGGAGCTGGGTCTATAATATCCTATAGTGGAAATCTAGTAGGTGTAATTTTTATATTGTTTGGTACAATTCTTGCTATAAGGGGAATAATTGACCTAAAAATAGGTAATGATTATAAAAATGTTAAAGGGAAAATTAACACCTTAAATAAAGACATTAAAATAATTGAAGAAAGATTAAATGGATATGTTAACCATTTAAAGGTAAAGGATTTTTCAGAATTATTGGGGCTTATAAGGAAGGTAACTATACTTGAAGAAAAGGAAGAACTTAATATAAAAAGCATAAATGAAAAGAAGTCAATTTTAAATAGTTTAGATAATATAAATCTTAGAAATGAATTTAAAAAGAATAATGATTTTATAAATAACATTAGAAGGGTTACAAATTCTAATAATATTGATGAGGCTTTAATAGTGATAAATTCTTATGAAAGTATTAAAAATGAATTTAATAAAAATAAATTTGACATAGAGGCAAAAGAAAAACTCCTAAGTCAAATTGACAATGAAATTAATTATAAAGAAATACAAATAAGAGAAAAACTTAAAATAGCAGGTATAGAAATTAACAATATCTTAGATACTGGAGTTATCTTAAAGGAATATAAAGATAAAATAAGAAAATTAGAGGAAACACAAATAAGCTTAAATTCAATAGAAGAAACCTATGAAGTATTACTTAAGGACAGAAATATTGAAGAAATAAAAAATGAGCTTCAGGACATTTTAACAAACGAAAATCCATATTCATATAATTCAGAAGAAGAAATTGAAGAGATGGAAATATCAAAAAATAAAGAGTTATTAGCATCTGTTAAGAAAATTAAGGATATTGAAAATACAATAAGTACTAAATTTATTGGGAAAAGGGATATAGTTCATGTTGAGGAAGAGCTAAAGGAAGTATTGGAGCTTATTGAGATTGGAGAAAGAAAGGTAAAGGCAATAGATTTAGCTTTAGATACCCTTGAAAAATCTATAAATGAAATAAGAAATAATATTGGACCTGAAATAAATAAAAGAATTGAAAGTAATTTTGCATATTTAACTGACAATAAATATGCAGAAGTTAAACTATCAAAGGATTATAGCATGTTTGTAAATGACAATATTAACTTATTTCAAGGTAGCTACTTAAGTAATGGTGCAATGGATCAATTATATCTTGCCTTAAGATTAGCCTTAATTGAATTATTGTTTAAAAATGAAAAATATCCAATTATATTAGATGATGCCTTGATACAATATGATGACAATAGGCGGGAAAGAGCTATACTATTAATAGCCTCTAAGGTACAAGGTCAAATTATAATGTTTACTTGTCAAAATAAAGAGAAGGAAATATTAAATAAGGAAGATATAAATTTTAACTATATTAAATTATAAATTTGTCGTTGACATTAAAATGGGAATGATATAAAATAATAGAAGTGCAAATGCAAATCATATGCAAAAAAAGGAGAGGGAAAATGAAAAAAATTATATCATCATTTCTATTAGTGACGGGGATAGCATTATTACTTGGAGGTTGCAGCAATACTTCAAATTCTAAAAATGAGGTTGACAATTCAAAGCTACAAGTATCTGTATCAATGAACCCAATTAGAGAGTTTGTAGAATACATTGGTGGGGACAAGGTATCTGTAAATGCTTTAGTTCCAGATAATGTTGAAGCCCATGATTTTGAACTTAAAACAAGAGATAGTGAGGAATTATTAAATAAAAAATTATTTATATATAATGGACTAGATATGGAACATTGGGTAGAGGATTTAGAAAAGATAGTTAAAGAATCAAAATCTGATGTTAAATTTATTGACAGTAGCACAAAATCAACAGCTATTAAATATGAAAATAAGGTAGACCCACATTTATGGCTTAGCCTAAAGGAAGCACAAAATCAATGTAGAGTTATTTGTGATGCCTTATCAGAGGCAGATCCAGATAATAAGGACTATTACGAAGAAAACTATTCAAAATTTAAAACAGAAGCAAATAATATCCTAGATGAATATACAGATAAACTTAAAAATGTTCAAGGTAAATATTTTGTCACAGCTCATAAAGCTTTTGGTTATTTATGTAGAGATTTTGGACTAGAACAAAAATCATTAAAGGATTTATATGGCGAGGGTGAACCTACAGCTAAAACCTATGAAGACCTTGCAAAGTTTTGCAATGAAAATGGAATAAAAACTATATTTTCAGAAAGCTCTGAATCTTCAAAAATTGCAGAAACCTTAGCTAAAGAAATAGATGGTTCTGTTGAAGGGATTTATAGCTTAGAAAGTAAGGTTGAGGGCAAAACATATTTAGAGGCTATGAAAGAAAATATAGAAAAAATATCTATAGCATTAAATAAATAAGTCTTAAAATTTAATGATATTACTGAATTTTTTTCTCAAATATGTTAAGGTTAAATAGAGATTAAAAAGTGAGGTAATAGGGTATATGAATAAAGCAGAAAATTTTTACAAAAAGAATATAGAAGAAGCAAATAAAAAAATAAAAGAACTAGATAGCAAAATTAATACAATTGGATGGCTAAGACTTGTTATACTATTGGCAGGTTTATTTATAAGCTACAGTATGTACAAAAATTCTAGTATATATAGTGCTATAATTGCCTTAATATCAACAATTGTATTTTTTGCACTGGTTGCAAATTATCACGGTAAGAAAATAAAAATAAAAGATAGGTTAGAAATAACCATAGAAGTCAACGAAAAAGGCATAAAAAGGCTTAATGGTGAATACAGAGAATTTGAAGATAAGGGTGAAGACTTAATAGAAGAGGGTCACCCTTTTTGTAGTGATTTAGATATTTTTGGACAAAATTCTTTATTTCAAATGATTAATACTACTAGAACTAAAAAAGCGAGAAAAAGACTTGGAGAATTATTATCTTTAAAAAAGTTGCCTACTAAAGAAGAGGTTTTACTTAAACAAGAGGCAATTAAAGAATTAGGTGAAAAGGTAGAATGGAGACAAGATTTATATATAGATAGTACTTTTAAGAAGAATAAGGGCGAGGATTTTGACAGCCTAATAAAATGGTGTACTGAAGCATCAAAGGGTGGAATTATAAAACTTGTAATTGCTTCAATTTTCATTGCAATAACAATGATAGGAGTATTCCTAGTATTAACTGATAAAATTCAATTTTCAATATTAATACTAGATTTAATGGTGAACTTTGTTGCAGTTAAAGTGCTTACAAAGGATAAGGATGATGCCATTAATCTCTTTCATTCAATAAAATATAATGTAAAAGCATATACTAATATTTTAACATTAATAGAAGATGAAAAATTTCAATCAGATTACTTAATAAAATTACAAAAGGATTTAAACACTAATTCTAATATATCCTGTAAAAATGAGATGAAAAAATTATCATCTCTTTTAGATTGGATAGGAGATTCAAGTGCAAATGCCTATTTCTTTTTATTAAATGTCTTTGTTTTTGCAGATGTTTTTATTATCCATAATTTAAATAAATGGAAAAATCAAAATGGTGATAAGGTGGAAAAATGGCTAGATATTATGGCAGAGTTTGATGCATTATCAAGTATTTCAAATTTATCCTTTGATAATGAAAACTATACCTATGCAACAATATCTGAAAAGATGGAGGTGTATGGAAATGACATTGCACATCCATTAATAGGAGAAAGGGCAGTTGCAAATACCTATGAATTATCAAAACCAAAGCAAATTACATTAATAACTGGTTCAAACATGTCAGGTAAAAGTACTTTTTTAAGAACTGTTGGTATTAATATTATACTTGCCTATATAGGGGCACCCTCTAATGCAAAAAACTTTAAATGCGGAATTATGAATGTATATACTTGTATGAGAACTAAAGATAATTTAGAAGAAAGTATTTCATCATTCTATGCAGAAATACTTAGAATAAAATTAATAATGGAAGCATGTAAAAAAGGAGAAAAAATATTCTTTTTATTAGATGAAATATTTAAAGGTACTAACTCTAGAGATAGACATACAGGGGCTACAGTTTTAATTAAACAATTAATTGATTGTGGAGTGATTGGTCTTTTATCAACTCATGATTTAGAATTATGTGACTTAGAAAATGAAATGAAAGAAGTTGAAAATTATAACTTTAGAGAATACTATGAAGATAATAAAATAAAGTTTGATTATAAACTTAGAAAAGGAAAAAGCACAACTCAAAATGCTGTTTATTTAATGAAACTTGCAGGAATTGAAATATAAAATTATAAAAAGGGGGTATATATGAATATAGCATTCTTTTTAACTCCAAAAAATGAGGTCATTTGTGAAAGTACAGAAGCATCTATGAGACAAGTTATGGAGAAGATGGAGTATCACGGATACACAGCTATTCCTTTAATTGATAAGAATGGGAGATATGTTGGTACATTAACAGAAGGTGACCTATTATGGAAGCTTAAAAATACACCAGAGTTAAACTTTAAAAACACTGAAATAGTTAAGGTAAATGATATTGAAACAAGGGTAAAACACAAAAGTGTATCAATAAATTCAGATATTAATGAAATAATTAATTTATCTGTAAATCAAAATTTTGTACCAGTTGTAGATGATGATGGAATATTTATTGGTATAATTAAACGCAGTGATATTATTAATTATTGTTATGATGAAATTGTTAAACTTAAAAAAGAAAAGCAAATGATATAGTTAGGAGTGAAGATAAATGTCAAATGAAGGATCAATGAAGGATTTCTTAGAAGATTATGATGTTAAAAGAATTCAAAGAGGAGATATACTAAAGGGAAAAATAATTGAGGTAAATGATAAAGAAGTAGCAGTTAATATAAATTATGCCTTTGATGGGCTAATATCAAAAGAAGAGTTAACCTATGAAGGTTTAAATCCTTTAGATGTTGTGAAAAAAGATGATGAAATTGAAGTATATGTAATTTCACCAAATGATGGAGAAGGTTATGTTGCCTTATCTAGAATTAAGGCATTAAGTGAACTTGAAAGAGAAGAAATTAAAGAAGCTTTTAAAAATGAAAAGCTAATAAATGTAAGGGTAAAAGAAGAGGTAAAGGGTGGTTTAGTAGCCTATTATGGAAGTGTAAGAATATTTATACCAGCTTCCTTAGTTTCAGTAGAACGAGTAGTTTTAGATAAATATATAAATAAAGAACTAGAGGTTAAAATAATCGAATTAGATTTTAGAAATAAAAAGGTAGTAGCTTCAAGAAGGGTAATAGAAGAAGAGATTTTAAAACAGCAAAAAACAGAAAAATGGGCAACATTAAAGTCTGGAGAAAAGACAACAGGTATAGTTACAAAACTTGCAAAGTTTGGAGCCTTTGTTGACCTTGGAGGAGTTCAAGGACTTATTCATATAAATGATTTATCCTGGGAAAGAGTAAATAAACCAGAAGAGGTTGTTAAAGTAGGAGACAGGGTTGAAGTATTTATATTGGATATAAATAAAGAAAAAGAAAAGATATCATTAATGCTAAAGGATGTTGAAAAGGAGCCTTGGAAGCTTCATATAGAAGCAATAAAAGAAAATTCAATATACGAAGGAAAGGTAGTTAGACTAACAGCTTTTGGAGCCTTTGTTCAAATATTACCTGGTATAGAAGGTTTGGTACACATATCAGAAATAACTGATGAAAACATAGCAAAACCATCTGATGTACTAAAAGAAGGTCAAACTGTAAAGGTGAAAGTTATAAAGTTAGATAAAGAACAAAAAAAGATAGGCTTAAGTATAAAAGAAGCAATAGAGGGAAATTCGGATTTTCAAAAATATAATGATGATGAAGATGGAGTAACCCTTGGAGAATTATTTTCAAACTTAAAATTATAAAGAAAATAAGGGCTATGTAACTAACTATTTAGTAACATAGCCCTTAAAATACTATTAAAGCTTTTCAATTTTTAGCATATTTGTACCACCAGCTTGAGTTGTTGGCATACCTGCTATAACAATAATAGAGTCATCATTCTTTGCAAAATTATTATTTAAAGCAGTTTTCCTAGCTTCATTTAATATTTCATCTGTTGTATTAAACATTTCACTTTGCCTTGGAAAAACACCGAAGTTTAAGGCTAAGCTTCTTAAAACCTCTTCATGTGGTGTTATTGCAATTACAGGGCATTTAGGTCTATATTTTGATACTAAAGCTGCAGTAGAACCACTTTTAGTTGCAGCTAAAATTGCCTTTGCATCAAGTAATACAGAAGTTCTACAAGCAGAGTAACTTATAGCATCAGCATAATCAAATAAAGAGTCTAAAGGATTTTCCTTTTTAAAGTGATCGTAGCTTAAATTATTTTCAGCTTCCATTGCAATGTTTGACATGGTTTTTGCAGCTTCTATAGGAAAACTACCAGAGGCACTTTCGCCAGAAAGCATAATAGCATCTGTTCCATCGAAAATTGCATTGCAAATATCAGAGGCTTCTGCACGAGTTGGCATAGAATTTCTAATCATTGAGTCAAGCATTTGAGTTGCAGTTATAACAACCTTACCTGCTATATTACATTTTTTAATAATTGATTTTTGGATAATTGGAACTCTTTCAATTGGAATTTCAACACCCATATCACCTCTAGCAACCATAACAGCATCAGTAACTTCAATAATAGAATTAATGTTATCTACACCTTCTTGGCTTTCTATTTTTGCAATTATTTTAATATGTTCCCCATTGTTGTCCTTTAAAACCTTTCTAACTTCTAAAATATCACTAGCTTTTCTTATGAAAGAGGCTGCAATAAAGTCAACACCCATTTTACAACCAAAGGCTATATCATCCTTATCCTTGTCAGTAATAGAAGGTAATTTAATTGAAACTCCAGGAACGTTGACACCTTTGTGATTTTTAATTATACCTCCAACAACTACTGTACATTTAATTTCCTTGCCAATAATATTAACAATTTTAAATCTTAATAAACCATCATCAACTAAAATAGTGCCACCAATTTCTACATCCTTATATAAAATATCATAGGTTATAGAACAGCGGGTTTCATCCCCAAGTATTTCTCTGTCACAGAAAAATGAAAAAGGACGACCTTTTTTTAGTTCAGCCTCACCATTTATAAAATTATGAGTTCTAATTTTAGGACCCTTAATATCTAATACTATTGCAGTTGAAGCATTCTTTTCTTTGCGAACTTCTTTTATTAAATCAATTTTTTCCTTGTGGCTTTCATGATCTCCATGTGAAAAATTAAGCCTTGCAGCACTCATTCCAATATCAATGAATTTACTTAAAGTTTCTTTATTATCACTAGCTGGACCAATAGTAAAAATCATTTTTGTTTTTTGCATGTATAAAACCTCCTATTAATTAAATAATAAAATATGGAATAGTAAAATTTATATTAGTATAATAGTAACATAGAAAGAATAGAAAGGAAGGGTTATCATGAAAAGTTTACAAAATATTGAACCAACTATAGTATTTGATAATTTTAGTAAGATATCAGAAATACCAAGAGGTTCAGGTAATGAAAAGGCAATAAGTGATTATTTAGTTAGTTTTGCAAAGAATCTAAATCTAGAAGTTATTCAGGATGAAGCATTAAATGTTATTATAAAAAAACCAGCAACAAAAGGATATGAAAATTCAAAACCAGTTATAATTCAAGGGCATATGGATATGGTTTGTGAAAAAAATAATGATACCATACATGATTTTAGTAAAGATCCATTAAAACTTGTGATAGATGGAGACAAAATATATGCACAGGGAACAACCCTTGGAGCAGATGATGGAATTGCTGTAGCCTATGCTATGGCATTACTTCAAGATAGTACAATAGAACATCCACCTTTAGAAATATTAATAACAACAGATGAAGAAAGTGGAATGACTGGAGCTATGAATATTAATAGGGAACATTTAAAAGGAAAGATACTTATTAATATTGACACTGAAGAAGAAGGTTACTTACTTGTAAGCTGTGCAGGTGGAATTAGAACAAAAAGTGAAATAAAGCTTATAAAAGAAAAGGCAAAAAATAATTCTATAGCACAAAAGATAATTATTAAGGGACTAAAGGGAGGACATTCTGGAACTGACATAGATAAAGGAAGAGGAAACTCTAACAAAATATTAGGTAGAATATTAAAAGAATTAGAAGATAATTTTAATTACAACATAATTTCTATAAATGGAGGCTCTAAAAACAATGCAATTCCAAGAGAGGCAGAGGCAATAATTTATATAGAAGAAAATCAAAGAGAAATATTAAAAGATACAGTTAAAAATATCTCATTAAAAATTAAAAATGAGCTTATAAATAAAGATTTTGGAATAACTATTTTAATTGAAGATGTAAAAGAAATACCCAAAGAAGTGATAAATTTAGAATGCAGTAAAAGAATTATTTACTTACTTTATTTGTATCCAAATGGTATTAACACAATGAGTGCATCTATAGAGAATTTAACAGAAAGCTCTACCAATCTTGGAATAGTTAAAACAAATAATGATGTAATTGAATTTGATAGTGCTGTTAGAAGCTCTATAACAACTCTTAAAGATGATATAGTAAATAAAATAAAAACAATAACAGAAATATTAGGTGGAGAATGTACATCAAATGCAGGTTATCCAGCTTGGGAATATAAAAAAGATTCTAAAACCCGTGATATATGTAAAAGAGTATATAAAGAAATGTA
>CAMNZV010000052.1 GCA_946575275.1 uncultured Clostridium sp.
CTCTTTCCATCAAAATTTTTATATTTTATTTCAATTTGTTTATTGTTATAAACAGATAATGAGCTTAAAAACAATTTATTATCAACATAGTTAATAATATTTTCAGAATTTATAGTTAATGCCCCTAAAAATTTTTCTGCTAATTTGTTGTTATTATTCCCATCATTATTTATAACTGCAAGGCTCTTACCCTCCATTAAATAAAACCTATTGCTTCCATTTGTTATTGCTGGTGCATTATTTGCTGTCCACGCACATTCTTGATTTATTCCTATAATTTCTCCCATAGCCTCCATAGAGGATAATCTTGCTAAATAACTACCTGCTTCATCATAGTTTAATATGTTTTCTTCTTTTAATAACTCTATATTTTTGTCAACTTTTTCTTTAATTTCTATCTTAGAATTACTCTCCTCCATAGCTTGCATGGTTAATAATGATATTAAATAATCATAATCCCTTCCTGTTGCTTTTAATATCCTAATCTTTCCACCACTTTTGTTAAAAACATCCTTCCCCATGTTAATTAAATCTTCCCATGTATTTATATTTATACTTTTGTATCCATATTCCTTAAGCATATCATCTCTTAGATATAAAACAATTGGATTTGTAGTTAAAGGAAAGGCTATAATACTATTTTCTATTTTTCCATCTTGAAACATTCTGCTTGTATAATTGCTTGAATAGTTATTAGCAAAGCTATCCATATTATTAAATCCAATGCTAACATCAAAATGGTCCTGAATTCTTTTTAATGTATCACTATTAATTTCAATAATATTTGGCATTTCACCTATTGATAAAGCATTTGCAAGCTGATTTTCTATATCATTTTCATTTACTTTTACTACCTTAATTTTAGATTTAATGTTATTTGTCATATACTGCTGTGCTACAGAATTTATATAGTCATATGTATTTTCATCACTCCATACAATTATTTTTCCCCTTGTATTCTCATCTTGGCCATTAACATTTAATAACAACAAAATACTTACAAATACAAATAATGATACAACAAAACAAATAAAATATTTAATTTTATTTTTCATATTATAGGTCTCCTTAATGAGTATTATTTATATTAGTATATCATTTTACTTTTATCTAAACAAATAAAATAAGGGCCTCTTAGGATATAATTTCCTAAGAGATGCCCTTCAAAAGACATTAAATGCAACTATCTTGGTGTTTACCACAACATTTTTCTGCTGTTGTTCCAATACATTTGCCATCATAGCAATTAACATCTAATGGCATATATTTAACCTCTATATTGTCTTTATATACTTTTAGAAGATATCTTCTATTTGGACATAAAGGTCCTAATAAAAATTGTCCATATTGATCTGTAAATGTGTGGGTTAAAGGACAAGGCAATTTACATCCTTCTACAATTTGAAGTAATTTTACAACTGCATCTGCAACTGGTTTATTACATGCATCTAAAACTGTTCCATGAATTACAGCTCTCTTTTCTACTGGCAATTTAATAACAGCCTCAATTTGTTGGTTTTCCTTTGGACATACTGAACATACAGCTACTTTTCCGCTCATTACTTTTACCTCCGTTGTGTTTTATAATAATAAATTATGCAAACTTTGAGGTAAATGTGATTAAGAATTACAATGTTACTTGTAATGTAATTTCTTTATTATTTCTATATACAACTACTTCTACTGTATCCCCAACTGCCCTTTTGTTCTTAGCCTCATTTAATTCTTCAGATGTAGTTATTTTTTGTCCATCAAATTCTAAAATAACATCTCCTGACTTCATTCCACCTTTTTCTGCTGCTGAGAATTCATTAACGCTTTTTACATAAACGCCAACTGGCAAATCATATTTTTTGCTTAAATCATCTGTAACATTTTGTATTGTAATTCCAAGTGTAACTATAGGTTTTGATAAATTTTCAAGTCTAGTAGATACTTCATTTATTGGAATTGAGAATCCTATTCCTTCAACATCAGTAGTTACTAATTTCATTGAATTAATTCCAATAACTTGTCCTTTAGTATTTATTAATGGTCCACCACTGTTACCAGGATTAATTGCTGTATCTGTTTGAATTAGATTCATTGTAATACCTGTATCTGTTTGAACACTTCTTCCAACAGCACTAATTATTCCCTTTGTGCAAGTATATGCAAATTCCTTTGACAAAGGAGTACCAATTGCTATAACATCTTGACCTGCATATAATGCATCTGAATCTCCAAGTTCTGCAACTCCTGGAATTTCTGTTCCTTCTTCTAATTTAAGCATTGCTAAATCCTTTTGTTCATCATAATTTACAACAGTTGCACTAACTTCATTTTCATTACTTAAAATTACTGATACATTTGTACTTCCTTGAATAACGTGATAATTTGTTATTACATAACCTTCTTCATTTATAATTACTCCTGAACCTAAGCCCTCTACATCTTGACTAAATCCCCAAGAATCTGTTGAGGTTCCCTTTGTAGAAATTGTAACAACAGCTGGCTTTACTTTTTCAATAGCTTCTGATACTGTTAAAGATCCATCTGAACTGCTTAAAAATTCTGGTGCAGCATAACTTTGACTATTTATAGTTTTTTCATTTCCACTTGTTGTTCCTGCACTTTTATTTGCAACATATCCACCAACTAAGCCTCCTGAAAAAGCTATTAAAACAACTGCTGCAACTGTCACTATTCCTTTTGCCGTCCTACTTTTTTTACCTTTTGGCTTATTAATATTATTATTTGGAACACTTTGTTGATTATTGTTCCATTGTCTAGAATTATTTATATCTTCATAATTTGTATACCCACTTGTATTATATGTGGCTTCTGTGTATTGATTTTCATTACCTTGGTTATTTATTCTTTCCTTTGAAAATAAAGGCTCTGTATTTTCAACTTCACTTGAATTATATACCTCTTGGTAGCTATTAGCCTCATTCCTATTAGAACCTTCACCATTATTATTTTCTATATTGTTATTTGTATCATTATCAAACATTATTAATTACCTCCTTAAAATATATTCCCTATCTATAAACTTATTATATATGGCTATTATGGCAATTATATGTCATAAATCAATAATTATTCCTCAGATTTTATTTTATTAATTTTCTTTGATTCTCTAACTAAAACCTTAACACCATCAACTATTGATTGGCTGTCTGTTGTTGCAATAATATCTTCCATATTACTTGTTGTATATAAGGTAGTATATTTAGGATCCCCAATTGAAACTAAGGGTTCACTTTCCTTTTTGCTTATAATATATAAAGGCTTATTTTCAAACATTGCTTCATTTTGGGTTGTATCTGAATATTCATAAAGGGCTTTGAACTCATTTTGAATAGCTTTTCTATAATTTTTCTGATTTTTTTTAACATTATATTCTTCCTTTTGGACCTCTTCAAGGTTTTCAACAAATGATTTAACTTCGTATGTTAAATTTAATTTATCAAATAATGTAGTTAATCCAACATATGTTCCTAAAAATTCTGCCTTGCTTTTATAATATTCTTTTTTGATTTCCCTTCTATAATTATCTCCCTTAATTTCTTCTTCCTCATAGGGATTAATTAATAAAAGAGCTTGTACTGATTCTGGATATAATGCGGCATAGTTTGTCATTATAAGACTTCCATATTCCTCTCCAACTAAAATTATATTTCCAGATACTCCAGCTTTTCTAAGCAATATTTTTAATTCCTCTGCCTGGCTTTTTGGTGACTTCATATCATCGCCTTCACTAAAACCATAACCGCTTCTGTTATAGACAAAAGTTTTAACTCCAACATCTTTTTGCAACTTATCTACTATAGAATCCCATTGATATAGATTTGTACCAATCCCCCCAGAAAAAACAACTGTATAATCTCCAGCACCTCCATAATTGTATTCAATTTTTTTATTGTCTACTTTTACATAACTCAAAGATGACTCTATCTTTTCATTACCAATAAAATCATGAAAAAACTGAAAAATGTACCCAAATGAAATAATTACTAGAAATATTGTAATAATTAATTTACAAAAGCTTTTTTTATTTTTAACTATCTTTTTATCATTTTTCAACTTGTACAGTCCATTAGACTGTGGAATCATGTTCATTTTTACACCTACCTATAGTTTTAAGTTTGGTTTTGCATTTAAATTTAATGAAGAAATATTTCCCTTTATATATTGATAATATGCTGCACTTCCAATCATTGCAGCATTATCTGTGCATAAAATAGGAGCTGGGAACAGAACCTCTATATTTCTTTTTTCCCCTTCAATTCTTAAAGTATTTCTTAAAGCAGAGTTAGAGGCAACCCCTCCTGCTATAGCTATTTTATTTGCCTTCTTTTGTGTACAAGTTTTAAATACATTATCACAAAGTACATCTACTACTGCCTTTTGAAATGAAGCCGCAATATCTGCCCTATTAAATTCAACATCTTTCATTTTACATTTATTTATATAATTTAATACTGCCGACTTGACTCCACTAAATGAAAAGTCTAGTGTTTCTTCATGGAAATTTGCTCTTGGAAATTCAATAGCATTTTCATTTCCTTCCTTTGCTAATTTATCTATTTTAGGTCCACCTGGATACCCAAGTCCAATTGCTCTTGCAACCTTATCATAAGCTTCTCCTGCAGCGTCATCTCTTGTTTGTCCTAGCACTTCATATTCTCCATAATCCTTAACATAAACAATAAATGTATGCCCTCCAGATACAACTAATGAAACAAAGGGTGGTTTTAAGTCCTTATGTTCTATAAAATTTGCTGAAATATGTCCTTCTATATGATTAACTCCAATTAAGGGTTTCTTACTTGCAAATGAAAGTCCTTTAGCATATTGAAGCCCAACTAATAATGCACCTACAAGACCAGGTCCATAAGTTACTCCAATTGCATCTATATCACTAAGCTTAATTGAAGCTTCTGATAAAGCCTCTTTAACCACCTTATCTATAACCTCAATATGCATCCTTGAGGCAACCTCTGGAACAACACCTCCATATAACTTATGGGTTTCAATTTGTGATGAAATAATATTAGATAAAACAATTCTCCCATTTTTAACTACTGCTGCTGATGTTTCATCGCAACTTGATTCAATTGATAAAATTAAATTTTCTTTCATTTTAATTCCTCTTATATTCTTAGTTTGTCTTTTCTTTAATAATATTGTACTATTTATTTATATAAAATTCATTAATTTTATATATGAATTTCAAGGAGGATTTGGCAAAATGCAAAATTATGCAAAAATTATAGTTTATGATTCACCAATTACAAAATCAAATTTTAAACTACATAACACAAATGGTCGTGCTATTTTGCCTAATAATTCTGGTAAATATAATGATAGATATGCATTATACGAAGAAAAAATAGCCTACACAGCAAGACTTCAAAATCCCGGCATTGAATTAAGTGAAAGCTTAATTGCAATACTTAAAGTATACTATAAAAGCCATAAAAGACATCCAGATACAATAAATATTACTAAAAGTATTTTTGATGGTGTTGAGAAAAGTGGCCTAATTGTAAATGATGCCCAAATAAGAAGAATATTAACTGAAGAATATTATGACAAGGAAAATCCACGTTTTGAATTAGAGCTTTTTGGTGAAAGTTCCTATTCAATTTCCTATTCAATTTCAGAAAAAGAAATTGAAGATGAAAAGATATTATATAAATCACTAAGAAAAACAATGAAAAATAATATTTCTGAAAAGCCTATTGTAACAGAAGTAACCCCTAATAATCTTTGTGATGTATGTAAAAAAGCATTAATTCCTAATGATTTTATCTCTTGCAATAATGGTAAAACCTTTATTTGCAAAAAATGCTTCCATAAATTATTTTAATACATAAAAATGAATTCCATCTCAATTTAAATATATTTTTATCGATGGAATTCATCTAAATTCCCCAGGAAATATTTAAAACTTAGTAATTACAATCCATTAATATATTCTGCTGCTACTTTTCCTGCTTCTAATCCATCTAAATTATTTTCATCTACAGATTTTAATCCATAAATTACACTTCCACAAGCAAAAATTCCTTTTACTGATGTAGAATAATTATTTACAACAGGGGCAAGGGTATCCGCATCAATATTAATATCAAGCTCCTTAAGCATTCCTATTTCAGGGAAATACCCAACAGACATCATTAAGGAATCACATCCTATTGAAGTTATTTTATTTGTAACTTCATTAAGAATTCTTACACCCTCAATTTTGTTATCTCCAAGTAAATCTATAACCTTACTATTCTCAATTATTGGTACATTAAATTCTTTTAGGATATTAATTAAATCTTCATCTAATTTAAATCCATTATTAAGTATAATTCCTTTTATATTTGCACCTTCTATTGTAATTCTTTTAGCAACTTTAAGTGCCCAATTATTATCTGCAATTATTATAGGTTCTCTCCCTGGAATATATCCTTCAGTATTTACAATTCTAAGTACACTACCTATTGTGAAAATCCCTGCAAATTTTGACAATGGAAATTTAATATTACCACTAAATTTTTCTCTACATCCTGTTGCTACAATAATAGCCTTTCCTGATATGTAGGTTACACCTTCTTCTGGATTTATATATTTAACAATATTATTTTTATCTATCCTAATGACTTCCGTATTATATTTTATAGATATATTATTATATTCTTTTAATTCCTTCTTAATTATATTTACACATTCTGGACCTGTTAATTCAGTTTTATATAAATTAAATCCATAACAATTATCTATACACTCATTTAATATTCCACCAAGAGCCTTTTCCCTTTCAATTATTACTATATTATTAATTTTATTTTTTGCTGCCATTAATGCAGCAGTCATTGCTGATATTCCACCACCAATTATAATTAAGTCATATTCCTTAAACATGACGTATTCCTCCTTTAAACCCTAACATCTATTAAATTATATCATATTAACTTTTTATAAACACTATATGAAAATTCATACCTATTAGTTATAATTATTACATGACTATAATACGACAATATTCGAGGTGATATTATGAATTATTTTACTTTAATACTTTACGTTTCAGGCCTACTTGGTACTTGTCTTTCAATTATTTTAATTGGTTTACAATTTTACAAAAAGAATAAGCTTTCATCAATACTTACTTTATTTATTTCATTATTATCAATTTTAGTCCTTGGAACGGGTACTACCTTTAGTATAATTGACAAAAAAAATTCAACTGAAATTTCTAATATTTCCACTAATGCTATTAATACTAATACTATTAATAAAGAAACTAAGACACCTGCATCTAAAAGCTCGGAAGAATTAGATTTTGAATATAATATTAAATCAAAGGAAACCTATTCAACAATATATAATAACTCTAAGGAAACCTTTAATGGTATTGTGAACTTAAATGTATTAGATAGTAATAGTATAATTTTATCTACAAAATCTATTTCAGTTGAAAATTTATTACCAAACTCTATAGCAAATCATAACTTTGAAACTATAGGTAATTCAAGTTCTATTATTTATACTTTTCAAGGTGAGTTTTCAAACAATTTTACTTCTGATTATTCAATTAAATCTGCATCTTATGGAAATGATTATATGAAGTTTGTTATTATTCCAAAAGATTCAAAAACAGAAACTTTAAAAAATATATGTAAAGAATTTAAGGAAAAATATAATATTACAAGTACTAAAGGTTTTATAATATACTTTGTAACTACTGAAGGTTGTGATTTTGACTCAGCCTATGCTGAATATTATAGAAATAATGAAAATCCAATATCAAATTTACTTATTTATGATAATAATCAATCTTTTGTAATATAAACTTAATAAATTTGATAAGCTATCCTTATTGTAATATAATTAACTTTGATTATTATTTCATGAGGTGGCAATATGAACAAATTTATAAAAAACTTTTCGTCAATAGACAAAGAACAAAAGATTAAAATAGGTTTATTTTTAATACCCTTAATTGGTATTATCCTTAAGGGTATTTTTTTGCAATGTTTTATCCAAAGTCAAGACCCTTACTCTTTTGACTTAGCAAGTGGATTTTTACATTCATCTGGCTTTTTATTGTATTATTTAGCCTTTGCACTAGTATCACTAAGTTTTTCTTTTTTATTTAAAGGACAAGGTAGAGTAATTTACATCCTTGTAATAGATATTTTTATTACAGTTTTAACATTACTTGATGTTATGTATTTTAGGGGATTTTTAACAGTTCCTTCAGTACTTATTTTAACGCAAACTGCTAACCTTGATAATTTAGGTGGTACCGTTACATCAATGCTTAGTGCCTTTGATATATTATTATTCTTAGATCTTATAATCCTTGGAATTTATATATTTTTAACAAGAAAATCTTATAAAAATTTTAATAAAAGGGGACTTAAAACTTTTTTATTAACACTTATAATTCCTCTTATATATATACTATACATTCCGTTTAATGTTAATGTTTTAAAAAATGAGGATGTTAAAAATGCTTATCTCTTTGATGGTATGGATCCTACAAACACTACAAAATATTTCACTTCACTAGGTTATCATATTATGGATATTTATACTGTATATAGGGATTCTAAGCCTTATGAATTAACTGAAAAAGAAAATGAAGCTGTTACTGATTATTATAATTGGAAAAATGAAAACCTAGTAGATAATCAGTATGCTGGTATGTCTAAAAACAAAAATCTTATTATAATTCAAGTAGAATCTCTAGAAAGTTTCCTTATTGGAAAAGAGATAAATGGTAAAAAAATAACTCCTGTACTTGACGATATAATTAGCAAAGGATTATATTTTCCTAATGTTTATGAACAGGTAAAC
>CAMNZV010000053.1 GCA_946575275.1 uncultured Clostridium sp.
AAATCACAGATAAAAGATAATACTTTAAGTCAAGTTAATGAACTTAGAAACAAAGATTACTACAGCAAAGCACTAAATTTATTAGATAGTTATAAAAGTATCATTGGTGAAGATACAGAAATTAAAGAATTAATAACAGAAATCCAAAATGAAAAATCAAACTTTTTAAACAACCGTGAAAATGACTCTGTACTTACATCTACAAATATAATAAACAAAATAACTGCAAATAATATAAACTCACTTTCAATAGATAGTCTTACAAGCTATATATTATATGTAGATATAACTATGCAAAAAACCTTCATTTACAAAGGTACTAAAAATAATTGGTCACTACTTAAAACAATTAATTGTTCAACAGGTATTAAAGGTGAAGAAACTCCCTCTGGAATATTTACAGTTCAAGAAAAGGGTGATTGGTTCTTTTCCGATAAATATAATCAAGGGGGAAAGTATTGGGTTCAATTTACTGGAGATTACCTATTCCACTCCCTACCATTTGCAAAAGACAAAGAAACAATAGTTGATTATACCCTTGGTGAGCCGGCATCTCATGGATGTATTAGGCTTTTAGAAAATGATTCAAAATGGATTTACGATAATATTCCAAGAAGCAGCAAGGTTATAATAAAATAAACTCCTTATGTTATAATGAGATTATTACTATTATTAAGGAGTGGATATTTTTGTCTATATATTTTGATAAACCCGGAAAACAAAATACTAATGAAACTATTACCTTAGCCATTAAAACAGCAAATGAAAGGGGTATTAAACACATTGTTGTAGCTACAACTACTGGTGAAACACTTAGTTATTTTTATGATTTAAATAACCTAAATATAATAGCAGTATCCCATGCATATGGATTTAAAGCACCAGGTACATGTGATTTACCTGACGAAAAAAGAAAAGAAATAGAAGAAAAGGGTATAAAAGTACTATCTACAACCCATGTATTAAGTGGTGCTGAAAGACAATTTTCAAAAAAATTTGGTGGTGTTTATCCTGTAGAAATAGCTGCAAATACTTTAAGAATGTTTGGTCAAGGCACAAAGGTTGCTGTTGAAATTGCAGTAATGGCACTAGATAGTGGTCTTATCCCATATAATGAACCTATAATCTCAATAGGTGGCTCAGGTTATGGTGCAGATACTGCCCTAATACTAAGACCATCCCATGGTAGTTCAATATTAGATACTAAAATAGATGAAATAATAGCTAAGCCCCATTTATCTTAATAAACAAAAAAATCCAAGTCCACACATTTTGTGTCTTGGATTTTTTTATCTATATCATAACTTCTAAATCTATATTAAATAAGTATAAATAACTTTTAGTAACCTTTAATTCAGTAATCTTTTCTAATGCCTCCCTGTAGTATTTTATTTGAATTTTATATTTATCCACAACTTCTTGAACATTAGTCTCCTTAACATAATCAGTTTTATAATCTAATAAAATAACTTTATTATCTTCTACAAAAAAACAATCTATTACTCCCTGAATTCTCACCTTATCTGTATCCCTTACTAAGGTTACATTACTTTCAATATTGATTGGATCAATTTCTGTGTAAAAAGGTAATTCACGATATATTTCATTTCCTAATTTATAGGCATTTAATAATCTAGTTCCTAATTTACTATTAAAAAATTTCAATATCTTATCTTTATTTATTACCTTATATTCCTCTTCACTTATTAAATAATTATCTATAAAGGCTCTTAATTGTTCTTCAATTTCTGATATATTATTAACCTTATCCAAATTCAGCTTTTGCATTACAAAATGCATAGCTGTTCCTCTTTCAGATGAAGATAGCCCCTTTTCACTTTGCATAAACTTTGGCTTTTCTATTGTTCTAGTTTTAAATAAATCACTATCATCTTCATAATTCTTTCTTTTTAAATCTGAAACAGAATAATTACTTCTTATTTTACTAAACTCCTCATATTTGTACTTATATGAAAGCCTTCTATCTATTTCATCATAAATATCTTTATATTTACTTTCTATTAATAAATCCTTTTCTTTAAACTTATCCACAACTTCTTTTGTTTTATCCACAAATAAATCTTTTTTTTCGTATTTTTTGATTTTCCATGTGGATAAATCATCTATAATGTGAATATCATTTATACCAATAATATTTCTTATTTCTTCACCATCTTTATGTTTACATAATGCCATTCCAATCCAATCCAAATATGATTTTCCTTTAAGTACTTCAGATGGAATAATAATTTTCTCATCAAGGGCAGCCGCATTTACACACTTTTTTGCCCATTTTTCAATATCTGAAGTTGCCCCTGTAATAATTAACTTTTCCTTTGCCCTTGTAAATGCAACGTATAAAATTCGCATTTCTTCAGATAAAGTTTCAAGTTTAATTCTTTGTTTTATTGCTTCCTTTGGCAAAGTGCTAAAACTAATTCTTTTATCTAAATCAACGAAATCTGGTCCTATTCCAATATCATCATGGTAAAGTAAATTTTTATTTAAATCCATTAAGTTAAATTGTTTTCCTGTTCCACATAAAAATACTATTGGAAATTCTAATCCCTTACTTTTATGAATACTCATTATCCTAACAACATCTTCATTTTCTCCAAGAATCTTTGCACTTCCCATATCACCTGATGATTTTCTAAACTTATTAATAAAATTTACAAAATTAAAAAGTCCCTTAAAGCTAGTTTTTTCATATTGCCTAGCTCTTTCAAATAAAACCTTTAAATTTGCCTGCCTTAATACACCATTTGGCATAGCTCCTACATATCCATAATATGCTGTATCCATATATAAGAACCATAAAAATTCATCTATAGGGGTATATACAGCTTTCTCTCTCCATTGATTTAATTTATTTATAAAATCTAAACACTTTTCACCAAGTAAATCATTATTTTTAGATATAATCTCAATATTTTCATAGAAGTAATTTTCCTTATTTACCAACCTTATATCTGCCATTTCATTAGCTGAAAAGTTCATTATAGGAGATTTTAACAAAGATAGTAATGGGACATCTTGCATTGGATTATCAATTACCTTTAAAAGAGACATTATAGTTCTAATTTCAATAGATTCAAAATAACCCGTTGAAGTATCTGCATATATAGGGACTCCACTTGTACCAATCTCCTCTAAAAATGTCTCAGACCAATTTTTAGTTGCCCTAAGTAATATAACAATATCCTTATACTTAACTTTTCTATATTCCTTAGTATTTTTATCAAAAACCATATAAGCATTTCCATTTTTATCTTCAGACATTATTTCCTTTATTCTATTTGCAACAAGTCTTGCCTCTAAAGTAACTGAATCTACATCTTCCTCTTCATTTATATCATCATCACCCTTGTATTCCTTATTTATAACATGTAATTCTACATCTCCACCTACTATAGCCTTTTCATTATTAACCTTTTCAAAAACTGCCCCTAAATTTAATGCCTCTTCATCTGTATACTCTAATTCACCAACTGTTGTTGACATAACCTCTTTAAATATATAATTAACTCCATTTATTACTTCTTCTCTGCTTCTAAAATTCTTAAATAATTGTATCTTTCTTTCTTTTCCATTACTACTTGAATAAGTGTTGTATTTATCTAAAAATAATTCTGGTTTAGCCTGTCTAAATCTATATATACTTTGCTTTACATCCCCAACCATAAATACATTAGGATCTTCACTATTTTTTCTTGAAACTAAATCAATTATAGCCTCTTGTACATTATTAGAATCTTGATATTCATCTATTAAAACTTCATCAAAATATTCCTTTAGTTCATTAGATACATTAGAATTTTCACTTGTTAATATATTAAGACAAAAGTGTTCTAGGTCATTAAAATCAACAACCCCCTTTTCCTTTTTAGCCTTTTGAAACCTGTCTATAAATTCTATAACTAAATTAGAAAGCTCCCTGCAATATGGATATACTTGTTTTACAGACTCTAACATAACTGATGGTTCCATAGAAAATACATCTTCATTTAATTTACCTATTTTCTTTTTAACATCATCCCTAATTAATTTTACTCTTTCTTGAACATCCAAATCTGAAACATTAGCTTTTTTAACTGTTTTTAGTTTTGTAAAAGAAATATTTTTAAGACATGTATATATTTCTTCTATAGGTTTATTAATATTTTCAATAATACTATCTATTGATGCCTTATCATAATTAAAATTCTCTATATATGGTTCAAGTCCATCTGTTTCCTTGCATAGCTCTATTGCTTTATTTACCATGCTTAATAGTCCTTCAACCTGAATTTTAATATTATCCTTTAATACTTTTACCCATATACTTTTATTTAAATCCTCAAATGTATCAATATTAAAATCCTCACTTTTTTCAGTTAACCACTTTTTTGGCCATGGTCCACTCATTGAAAATCTATATAAATCCAAAACAATATCCTTTAATTTTTCATCATTTTTTGAACCACTATAGGCATCTACTAAATTTAAAAACAATTCATTAGAGTCATCATATTTATCTTCAAATAGATTTTCCAATATTTCAAGTTTTAATAAAACCCCTTCTGTATCATCTAAAATTCTAAAGGAAGGATCTAAATCTATAACGCTAAAATTATTCTTTATTATGTCCAAGCAAAAAGAGTGCATAGTTGTAATGTTAGCCCTACCTAAAAGTGTTAATTGCTTTTGAAGATTTTTAGAATTAGGATTTTCTTCTAATGCCTTTGTTATTGCTCCTGCAATTCTTTCCCTCATTTCTGCAGCTGCTGCACTTGTAAATGTAACTACTAATAGTTTATCTATATCCACTGGATTATCCTCATTAGTTATAATTCTAATAATTCTTTCAACTAATACTGCCGTTTTTCCAGAACCAGCTGCAGCTGCTATTAATAAGTTACATTTTCTAGTTTCAATGGAGCTTAGTTGCTCCTTTGTCCATTTAGTTTCCCCCATTAATATTCACCTCATTAATCCTTTCTCTCATACCATTCCAAATTTCTTCATCACTTCTTTTAAACATAATATTATAATTGTTTTCTTTTATACTAGAATCAAATTGACAAATTGATGAATAATCACAATATTCACAAGAAACCTTTTTTTCATTTTTTATTGGTGCTATTTTTATTACACCGCTTAACATTTCTTCACATAAATCAATCATTTTTTTATTAACGTACTCTCTAAGTAAATCAAATTGTTCCTCTGTTATTACAGCACTTGTTTTTGAAAAATCTCCATCTTTCTTAAATGAAGCTGGTATAACTAAAGAATATGTTACCATATCATTATCCATTGCACGAACAAGTTCTGCATCCCTTAAAAGTAAACCATTCATTTTCAATTTATCTAAAACTTCCTTTTTTATTTCCTCATCTTCAAGTACTGTTTTACTTTTAATTATAGGATCATCAATTTTAAAATACAAAATTGCACCTGGCATGGCTTGTTTTTTTAATATAGTTTCAGAATTTCTAAGTATAGCATCTAAATATACTAATAGTTGTATTTGAAGTCCATAATATAATTCATTTAAATCAAATTTCTTTGCTCCTGATTTGTAATCAATAATTCTAATATAAGTATTATCATTTAAATCTAATGTATCAATTCTATCTATTCTACCTGTTAAATAAACATCATCTCCTGATGGTATGCTTAATTTTATAGGATCACCATCACTATAGTTTCCAAAAACAAATTCATTACTAAAAATTTCAAATTGTCCTTTTCTCATTTGTTCTGAAATAATAGAAACTGATTTTGTAATTATTCTTTTGAACCTATCAGTAAAATAATTATACTTTTTACTACTATTTAGTATTGAACTTGTATCATCCTTAAGCTTTGTACTTATTAATTCAGATATAATATTCCTACATCTTTCCGTATTTAATTCTGACCAAGATATTTTTTCTCGCCTAATTTTATTTGTAAATTCATCTAATATTTCATGCATAAAGGATCCTATATCTGGTGCTGAAAATTCATATATCTTTCTATCCTTTGCCTTTAAACCATATTTAACATAATATGAAAATGGGCAATTTGCATATTGTTCTAATCTTGACACACTAAATATTAATTTATCTGAATCATTACTATAAAGCTTTCTTACCTTTTCCCTTGGAACTGCTTCAGATTCATTATTATATTTTAATCCTGCTAATATATGGGCTGTTTTATTACTTAACTTATAATTATTTTCATACCATACATAAACCTCATTCCAATATTCTTCTGTTTCTTCATTATCCATATTTCTTCTTAGTGCTAATATCATTTCATTAAATGTTGGTACTTTTGCAGTTACTTTACTAAATTTATCATCCTTAATGCCAATATTGTTTATTGAACTTTCCTCGATTAGTTTTGGAAATACCCTTTTTATTCTTGGTATCATTATTGATGGTCTTAAGGATTTACCATCAAAATCTGCCATTTTATAAGTAATAAACAATAGTTTACTAGATAAAGTTAAAGCAGTATAAACCATAAATTGTTCTTCAAATACCTTTATTTTATTTGTAGATGCAAGTTCCATTCCCATTTCCTTTAGTATTTCTCTGTCCCTATCGCTTATTATACCTTCTTCCTTGCTTATAGATGGCAAAACTCCATCATTAACTGACAAAACAAATAATGCCTTAACATTTCTACCCTTTATTCTTGAAATATCTCCTATATTAACCTGATCTAAAGCTACAGGAATAACACCTATTTGTTTACCTTCAAAACCTCCATTTAATATCTTTAGAAATTCATATAATTCTACCTGTTCATCCCCTATTATTGAAACTGCTTGATCTAATATTTCATTAACTATTGAAGGTATTTGCTCATATTCCTTTACTTTATCCTGAATTTTATTTTCCTCAAAATAATTTATCCAATTGTTTATTGTATTAAATACATCTAACTTCAATAAAAACTCATAAATTGCAGTACATATTTCCCTTATTGTTTTATTACCAGTTATTTTATTATGGAAAGTAATTAAAGGCTCTAAAACCCTCTTCATTATCTTTATATTGTCATCTTCATCCTCTTCTTTAAGTTCTCCAGTCCACTTGTATCCTTTAATTCCATTTGCTAAAACATAGTTTTCTAAAGCATCTATTTCCTTTATACTAATTCCAGTTAATCCACTTTTTAAATATTTAAAAACACTTTCATAGGACCAATTCTTTATTGATATTTCAATAGATGATAAAATAAGTACAACTAATGGATTGCTAAGTATATCTATCTTTTTATCTAAGAAAAATGGAATATTATATTCATTTAGAACAATAGCTATAACTTTTTCATATTCTTCTATATTTCTACAAACAACAGAAATATCTTTGTATCTATAATTCTTATCTCTAACTAATGATAATATTTCCTTTGCTACATACTCCATTTCATCATAAGCATTATTAGCCTTATATATTCTAATATCCTCATTTTCATCTGAATATCCATGATTATTAAAGGTAAATAAACTTTTTTCTAAATAAGAAAGCTCCTTGCTATTTACAAACCTATTATCCTTATTTTTATTTAAATTAATTGGTTCTAAATAAGTAATGTTTTCCTGCTTAATTATATCTAAAATTCGTTTTTCAGTATTTTTTGTTACGTCAAAAATATCAGTAACCTGATTTACTTTTCCTTCTGTTAATGTGTCCATGCATAATGAAATATTTACCCTTCTACACCTTTTAGCTAATAATCTAACTATATTAAGTTGCTGGGGAGTAAATGTTGTAAATTCATCTAAATATATTTCAGCATCATCATATAAAGTACAATCTTCTAATAATTTTGATAATATGGTTAATTCATCATCTCCATCTATTAAGCTTTTATCTAGTCCACTATTAAATTTATTAAAAATTAAAAATAAATCCTGTAGCTTATTTACAAGCTCATTATTATCTATATTATCCTTAATATCATCAAATAAACTTGAAGTAATATTATACTTTTTAAATTCAGTAATAGATTTAGATATAATATCTGAAAAACCCTTTTCCTTATAAATTCTATTAAAATATACTAATTCATCTTTACTTTGTTCTAAAACCTTGTATATAAGCATATTTCTTCCCGAATCAGAAATCTTATCTTTAGTTCTTCCGCCACATTCCTCAAATACCCTATGGGCCATTCTTTTAAAACTAATAACCTGACACCTTAATAATGATTTTTCTCCAATTGTATCAAGCATCATCTTTTCTCTTTGGAATGTATATTGTTCAGGAACAATATATATTAACTTATTATTATCCCCATTATTTAATCTTTCTTTTATATCATTAATACAAAATGTGCTTTTTCCACTTCCTGATACTCCATAAATAAATCTAACTCCCAAAATATTTTCTCCTTTTATCCTAAAACAATTCTTATTATAATTATACACTAAAAGTATTTTTTGATACAAAAAAACACCTAACTAAAAGTTAGATGTTTTTTGGCGGAGGATCCGGGATTTGAACCCGGGCGCCAGTTACCCGACCTACGCCCTTAGCAGGGGCGCCTCTTCAGCCACTTGAGTAATCCTCCATGTGCCCTCTATATATAAATATTATAGTGGCGGAGAGATAGGGATTCGAACCCTAGGTACCCGCAAAGGTACGCCGGTTTTCAAGACCGGTGCCTTAAACCAACTCGACCATCTCTCCATGACCACGAATTGTATTATATCAAGTTTTTATATTAGTTGTCAACAGTTATTTGAAAATTAAGTATAAAAAAAGAATTCTTTTAACAGAATTCTTTTTTTGGCGGAGAGATAGGGATTCGAACCCTAGGTACCCGCAAAGGTACGCCGGTTTTC
>CAMNZV010000054.1 GCA_946575275.1 uncultured Clostridium sp.
AGCGACATCTACATCATCCACACGCCAGGCCGGTGTGGACAGAGATGCAATTCTCCATCGACTTTTCCGGCAAGACACGGCATCGACATTTCGTCGCCGCTAGGGATGCCTTCAAGCGACTCATCATGTCTAACTCCAAGTATTCCATCATAATTACCTCCATTTCTTACTGAGTCTACATGAGAACCCATAACTATCCTTTTTGCAAATCTATCACTTCCTTCAATGGTTGCATACATATTAGCAACATCATCCACCTCAATAATTGCCCCAATTGCCTCCATTCTTTTTTTAAATTCATTACGTGCCATTATAGCCTCTTTTGACAAGGAATATCTTGTAATACCACCATGCCCTGCATCTCCAAAACTTGAAAATACTTTTATTTTATCACTCATTCTATCTAAACTACATCTATGCATATTATCCTCCTTAAATCTATCTACTTATAATACCTATTCTTTTCCCTTCTGTAATTGCCAATACTTCACATACATTACTGCACAAATGACATCCTACACATTTATCTACAATCAATATTGGTTTTCTTGTTTTTTTGTCTATTTTTATAGCTTGATGTCCACCATCATAACAAGATAAATAACATCTACCACAGCCAATACATCTATCTCTGTTAAATTTCGGATAACAAATACTATCTCTATTTAATTCATCTGCTGGAACTATACTTTCAAGGGCCTTCCCAACTATTTCAGAAATATTGTTATATCCTTCAGATATTAAATAATTCTTCATTCCATCAATTAAATCCTCAATTATTCTATATCCATATTCCATAACAGAGGTTGTAACTTGCAAGTTTTCACATCCAAGTGCCATGAATTCAGCTGCATCTTTAAAGGTTTCAATTCCACCCATACCACTTACAGGCTTATCTTTCAGCTCCTTACATTTTTTTATATCATGTATAAATCTAAGTGCAATAGGCTTTACAGCCTTACCTGAATACCCTCCAATACTGCTCTTTCCCTCTACATTTGGCTCTGTCTCAAAATTTACCAGATTAACATTCATTATACTTTTTATAGTATTTATAGCAGCAATACCTGTTGCTCCACCTTTAATTGCAGCCCTTGCAGGTATTTCCATATGACCAATATTTGGCGTCATTTTTGCAAGAATAGGTAATTTAGTTCCTTTTCTTGTAGCTTTAGTATAGGCTAATACCAAGTCTGGATTTTGACCAACATCAGAACCTAGCCCATCCCCTGACATATGGGGACAAGAAAAATTACATTCTATTATATCAGCTCCTACCTCTGTCATTAATTTTGCAAGTTCTGTCCATTCCTCTTCAGTTTGACCCATAATGGATGCAACTATTATTTTAGTTGGATAATTTTTCTTTAACTTCTTTAAAAATTGAATATTTTCTTCTAAAGTGTGATCTGAAATTTGTTCTATATTTTTAAACCCTAAAAAAGGTACATTTTCTTTACTAAGTGTTGAAAATCTTGGTGATACTTCTTTTGGTACAAACTTCCCTATTGTTTTAAATGCAACTCCAGCCCATCCCATATCAAAGGCTTTAGCCACCATTTCATAATTACTACCAACTACAGAAGAGGACAAAAAGAATGGATTTTCACAATGAACATTACAAAAGTCTATTTCAAGACTTACAGCCTTATCTTTAATTTTTTCATCTGCACTAATATTTTCCATAATTCTTTTAATGTTTACTGGTTCATTTATTTCCTTCTTTATGCATGCATTCATACAATCTTTTGTTTCACAATTTATGCAAGGGGAAGGCAAAGGTAAATTTTTAACTGCACCTATTCTATTTTCAAATTTTAATGATCTTATTATTTTGTCTACCTTAACTAAATGTGGACATGTTTTAGTGCAAGGTGCATCATGACATAGAATACAATTTGATAAATCTTCTATTAAGCATTGTTCTTTATACATAACTTTACCTCCTATTTTTTAGGAACTCTTTTTATAAATTCACCAAAACCTGGTTTACCTACAAACTCCCCATTATCATATACTAGCTTTCCTCGTACAAAAGTTTTTATTGGATATCCATTTAAAGTTTTTCCTTCCCATATTGTATGGTCATAATCTGAATGCATGTTATTAACTGAAATTGTAAAGTCCTTATTTGGATCGTATATTACAATGTCCGCATCTTTTCCCACAGTTAGTGAGCCCTTATTTTCACACCCAAATATTTTTGCTGGATTTGTAGAACATAATTCAACTGCACGGCTAAAGGTTATCTTTCCATTATTTGCAGCAGATAATATATAAGGATATAGGTTTTCTACACCTGCACATCCATTGGGTATTTTTGTGAAATCATCCTTGCCCCAATCTTTTTCATAACTTTGAAATGGACAATGGTCTGTTGCAACTGTATCTATTAATCCTGTCTGTATTGCTTTCCATAATGCATCTTGGCTTTCTTTGCCCTTAATAGGTGGTGAACAAACAAAATTTCTACCATCTTCTCTCTTATATACATCACTTGTAAATTCTAGGTATTGTGGGCAAGTTTCAATATATATGTCATAACCATTAATTTTTGCATTTATTGCTTCTTCAAGACCTTCCTTATTTGCCATATGAACAATATATAATGGTGCCTGTACAGATTTTGCTATGTGTACTGCCCTCTTATCTGCTTCTGCTTCAACATATTCTGGTCTACTTAAATAATGATACCAAGGAGAAGTTTTTCCTTCTTTTAAAAACGTCTCAATATTTAAGTCAATTAAATCTGGATTTTCTGCATGAAGATTTGTTATTGCTCCAACTTCCTTTGCCTTTAATAATATTTTAACTAAGGTTGCATCATCTACCATCATTCCCTCTTTTTTATAAACTAAAAAACATTTGAAACTTGTAATTCCATTATCTACAGCAATCTTAAATTCATCTAATATTTTATCCTCATTTAAATCCGTTATTATACAATGAAAGGCATAATCAACACAGGCTTCTTTTTTACACATATTATTTCTTTCTTCTATGGTTTGAATGATTCCCTTCCCTTTTCTTTGCATTGGATAATCAAATACTGTTGTAACCCCGCCACAAGCTGCTGCTCTTGTTCCTGCAAGATATCCATCTGCTGAAACAGTTCCTCCAAAAGGCATTGCCAAATGAGTGTGTGCATCGATAGCACCTGGTAAAACTAATTTACCAAGTGCATCAACTACCTCCATATTTTCTTCATTAAACCCTGTTCCAATTGCTTTTATCTTTCCATCTACAACAAGAATATCTCCCTTATATTCCTCAGTTGCAGTTACAATTGTTCCATTTTTAATTATCAAACTCATATTAAAACCTCCTTTTACTCTGTTGCTTTATCAAAATATTTTGTAGTAAATGTTGTATTGTCAACAACTGGTTCCCCTGCCAATTCTTCATTGTATTGTTTTAAGAATTTAGCTGTTTGTTTTATTGCATCCATATCCATATATCCAATTTTGTTTGAATCAAAGCCCTCTGGACTTACAAGTTTTGCTACCTCCTTAGCCATATATTTTTGATGTTCTAAAGAAACTGATTTATCAACATCATATACTATTTGTCCTGCAGCATCTGGATCTTTACATGCTTCCTGCCATCCTTTTATTGATGCTCTTAAGAAGCGAACTAATAAATCCTCATTCTTTTCTGCAAAATCACTCTTTGTAAATAAACAATCCTCAAGCATTGCAACATTTTCATCATTCATATCAATAACATTTAAATCTTCTTCTTTCATTCCACTTTCAAGTAATAATCCCAATTCGTTATATGTCATTGCTGATGCAACATCTATAGATCCTTCCTTAATTTGATCCATTGTATAATCTTGTTGTACTAGGCTTAGATCTTTATCTTTGTCAAAGCTATACTTTGATAATAAAGCTAAAATCTCATATTCATTTCCCCCAAACCAGTTCCCTATTTTTTTACCCTTTAAGTCACTAGCCTTTGTTATTCCACTTTCCTTTTTTGATACTAATAACAATCCTGATTTTTGGAATGGTTGTGCAACTGATGTTAACTTATAACCTTGTGTTTGATAATTCATTAAACTTGATACCCAAGTAACTCCAATATCTGCCACCCCATTGTTTACATTTTGTTCTGCTATAATGTCGCTACCACCTGGTAAAATTTCTATATCTATACCCTCCTCTTTGTAATAACCCTTAGCATCTGCAACATAATACCCCATAAATTGTGATTGTGGTAACCATTTTAATTGAAGTGTTACTTTATCTAAACCATCATTCGTCTTTTCAACTGAATCACTTGTTTTTCCTCCACATCCAATTAAACTTGTAATTAATATTCCCATAGACAAAATTGTTGCTATAACTCTCTTTTTCATTATTAATTCCTCCTTATTTTAAAAAATCTATCTTTGTGAAGCATGCCATTTTATGACTTTGCGTTCTACCATAACAATTAATAAATATATAATAATACCTACTAGAGCTGAAACCACAATATATGACCAACCTAGTGCCATATTACCTTTTCTTAAGTTATCTTTAATACCAAAACCTATTCCAACTGTTGATGTTGCAAAATATTCACTAATCATTGCAGCCATAAGTGCGCCAGATACGTTAATTTTTAATGCTGTTAATACACTTGGCATTGAATTTGGTAACCTTAATTTAAATAGAATCACCTTTTTTGGTGCTGCATAGGAATCTAATAAATCTACTGAAAATTCCTTAAGATCATTAAGCCCTCTATAAGCATTTATTGCCATTGCTGCCATACATACAATTGTTACTACTCCAACCTTTTGTCCAAACCCACTATCAAACCAACGATTCATAATTGGTGATAGGGCAACTATTGGTATTGCATTAAATGCTGATATAACTGTTAATCCTGTGTAGCCCCACTTTGGGAGCATTGTTGCTATAACTGCTACTATATATCCAATGAAACTACCAAAAATCATTCCAACTAATGAAGCTGAAATTGTTGTTATTGTATCTGGCAATATTTTTTCTATAAATCTATCTTGAAATATATTTAGTATATCTAAAGGCAAAGGTAATTGATATTTCTCAAATCCTAAGGCTAAATGAATTAATCCTATCTGCCAAATAACTATAAACAATACCCCAAACCCCACTGGCAATGCTATATTTTTAATTTTTTCTTGCATATCCAAGTTCCTCCTTAAGCCTTTTTCCATGGCATACAAATTTTTTCTAAGATTCTAACTATCATATAACTTCCAATCCCTAATATTGCACTTATGACAACTGAACCCCAAAATATATCTTTTGCCCCTGAATACAATGAGTATAAAAGCTGTACTCCTATTCCCCCATTTGAACCAAGCATGTCAATTAGTATTGATGCCGTTATTGACATTGGAGCTGCTATTTTTAATCCTGCAAATAAATATGGCAATGAATATGGAATCATAAGTTTATAATAGATACTTTTTTTCTTTGCAGCATATGAAAACAATAAATCTTTTTTATCTTTATCTACACTATTTAGTCCACTTAACATATTTACAGCTACTGGGAAAAAGGTAATATAGGCAGCAATAATAATTCTTGATAAATCCATATCTTTAGCTAATGTAAATACTATGGGTGCAAGCCCTAAAACTGGTATCATTTGTGACATTATTAAATATGGCAGTGTGATTTTTTCTATTATCCTTGATAAACTCATAACAATAGCAAGTATAATTCCAATTAATGCACCAATAATAAATCCAATAAAGGCTCTTGATAGTGTAAGCCCCGCTGCCCTTAATAATATTGAAAGATTATCAACAATTGTTATTAAAATAGTATGTGGGTAAGGAAGCTTTGCATCAGCCATAGGATCCTTTAAAACTATATCTAGAAATAAAGAAATAAGCTCCCATAATCCCAAAATACTAATTGTCCATACTCCATTTACTATGTACCTTTCTTTCTTACTAACCATAATTACACCCCCTCAAAGCTATTCCTAATTTCTGTAATATAATTATAAAATTCAGGTGTTAATCTAGAATCAATATTCCTAGGTCTTGGTAAATTAATATCTATTACTGCAGATACACGTCCTGGGTGTGGTGATAATACAACAACCCTATCTGACAAAAACACTGCTTCTGAAATATTATGTGTAACAAAAACAATTGTTTTATTAGTTTTATTCCATATATTTAATAAATCAATATGTAACTTCTCCTTTGTAAATTCATCTAAGGCTGAAAAGGGTTCATCCATTAAAAGTATTTCTGGATCAATTGCAAGGGCTCTAGCTATTCCAACCCTTTGTTGCATACCTCCACTTAATTCATAAGGATAATGTTTTCCAAACTCTGAAAGTCCAACTAAATCAACCATTTCACTAACCTTTGATGTACGTTCTGGTTTTTTCATACCCATTAATTCCATTGGCATACATACATTTCTTCTTACTGTTCTCCAATCATATAAAACTGGGTTTTGAAATACTATTCCATATTTCTTTTTAAGCCTTACTTCTCTTGGTGATTTTCCTTTTACTCTTATTTCCCCACTTGTTGGCTGAAGTAAATCTGCTATTATTCTAAGCAAGGTAGTTTTTCCACAACCAGATGGTCCAAGCAATGAAATAAACTCACCTTCTTTTATATCTAAATTTACATTTTTAAGTGCAGTTACTGGTTTGTCACCTTTTTTATCCTTAAACATCATACTAACATTTTCTATCTTAATTTCTGTATTTTTCATTATTTCCATCTTTATCACTCCTTATTTTAAAAGAAAAAGACGCAAAACTTTTTAGTTTTGCGTCTTTGCAATAACACTTTTATATATTTTTATTAAATCATCTTTATAAACATCCTTAATTGTATTTGAAGGGCTTCCACTATTTATAGCATCCTCTGCCATTTTTTCAATAACATTTTCAAATTCTTCTTTTTCTATTCCATAGGATTCTAAAGTTGGAATTTCACAAGTTTTCAATAACACTCCTAAAGCTTCAATGAAAGCTTTAGATGCCTTAATATCATTATCATCCAAACTACAAACCTGAATTTCTCTTGCAATATTTGCAAACTTATCATAACATCCATCTAATACATAAGACAAACATTCCTTAATAAGCATTGCATTTGACATTCCATGTGGTACATGAAATATAGCACCTATAGGCCTACTCATTCCATGAACTATTGTAACTGAAGAATTGTTTATACATACCCCTGCTTCAAAGGCTGCAATTGACATTTCTTTTCTTGCTATTTTATCTTCTCCATTAATATAAGCTAAAGGGAGATACTTAAATATTCTTCTAATTGCAGATAATGCAAAGGTATCTGTTAATGAATTTGCTTTTCTAGATGTATATGCTTCTACTGCATGAGTTAATGCATCAATACCAGTTGCAGCTGTAACACCCTTAGGTGCAGTTATTGTTAGATTATAATCAATAATTGTTAACTTTGGCAACAAATCCTCACCCTTAAGAAGCATTTTTACATTACTAGATGTATCTGTTATTATTGTGAATTTTGTAGTTTCTGATCCCGTTCCTGCCGTTGTTGGAATTGATATAAGTGGTGGAAAATCACCTTGTATAGTCTTTCCCATATAGTCAGAAAGCTTTCCTTTAAGTACTGTCATAGCAACTATTGCTTTTCCACTATCTAAAGGACTTCCTCCACCTATTGCAATACAATAATTACAGTTAGTTTTTTTAAATATATCTACACCTTTAATAATCATTTCATCAGTTGGTTCTAACACTATATCATTATATATTTCATAATCAACATTAATTGAATCAAGAACATCTGTTAATATCTTAACTGTTCCAATCTTTGTGACATTTTTACCAGTTACAATTAAAGCTTTTTTTCCAAAGGACTTCAAATCTTCTATACAATTATTCAAGGCATTTTCACCAATTACTACTTTCTTTGGCATAGTAAATTCATAGGTCATAATAATTCTCCTTTTAATGAATTTTATAAAAAAGGAGCTTGTTTACTATAAACAAGCTCCTTTGCTTTAAATATAATTTAATTATAAACCAATATTAATATCAATACAATAAGTAATTGACTACATTTATATGTGCATTTGCACATTGTTATATTTTTATTATTTTTTCTGCTTCATCTATTTCATTCTCATTAAATACTGTAAACCCAGCATTATGTAATAATTCTGATGTACATCCCTTTCCCTTTATTATTTTATTGGTAAAGGTTCCATCATATATAAACTTACTTCCACATGAGGGGCTTTTTTCTTTCATAATACAACAAACTACATTATTCTTCTTTGCAAGTCTTAATGCTTCCCTTGCACCCTTCATATATTCTAAAGTAACGTCACATCCATTACAGGTAACAATCTTATCTTTAATTCTTTGAGATGGAGGTCTTGGAGTTTTTAATCCTCCAAACTCCTCTGGACAAATTGATATAAGTCTTCCTTCTTCTTTCCACTTTTTAAGTCTAGCATCTAAGATAGGAGAATCCTTGCCATCATATCTACATTTCCAACCATATAGACATCCACTAATTAATATTTTGTCCATGTAAATACCTCCCTAAATTATTACATTTAAAAGGGTAGTAAAACGTTTTTTAGTTTTACTACCCTTTTCTTTTACTCACCTGGCAACGTCCTACTCTCCCACACAGTCTCCCGTGCAGTACCATTGGCGCTA
>CAMNZV010000055.1 GCA_946575275.1 uncultured Clostridium sp.
TATCTTCACTTGGAATTATTCTACCTGCTGAACCAATCCAGATATAATTTCCAGACACTTTAATTCCTGTTTGAGGAGTTATTCTATATCCATTTATTGAAATAGCTTCAGCCCTTGAAAACCATAAAGTATTTACCAGTGAAACTAAACCTTCATCAGTTATATATCTTGATGAATCTGGTGATGTAGAACCAAACAAATTAGATTTTAATGACATAGTTATCTTTACTCCTGGACCTTTAACTGACAATAAACCTAATTGTTTTCTTGCAGTATCAAGTTGATTTTTTATATCTTGCTCAAGATTACCTTCTTCTGAAGCTGAATTTTCATAATTTTTTAATTTAGTGTTTAGTTCTGCATTAACGGATATTAACTCTTCTTTTTCTTTTTTAAGACTATCTATTTCCTGAAGTATTTGGTTACTGGTATAACTTGCTTCTGAGGTGTTTTTTAAAGCTAATTCTTTATATTGATATGCTAATAAAAACCCTAACATTGCACATACCACAGCAACAGCTATTTGTGATATATGTTTTCTCATTTTTATCCTCCCTTACTATTTAAAATCTGGTGTTCCGTTAAATCCCACATTAATATATTCCTTAGGTAATCCTGTTTTATATATTAATATAGCATTGCTCATTTTACTACGAACATCTTCGTCACTACCAATAATTACCTGTATATTATTTAAATATATATTTATATTTGACATATTAGATATGTCTATTTTTGTTATTTTAAAATCTTCATTTTTTTCTTTTATTACATTTTGCTCTTGATATAATTCATCTAACAAAGTTGTTATTCTATTGTTTTCTTGAATTTGTTCACCTAAATTCCTTGAAATTGACACATCAAATCCAGTTATTTCAATTAAATCATCATTGTCTAAATTGTCCTTTTTCTCTAATACTATTAAGTCATTTGTTACAATACAATAGTAATCACCATCGTAATAATAATATAATCCTTTTGCTTCTTCAATATTAATGTTTAATGTGCTTGGAAATTTTCTTGTTATTTCAAGATTTTTTACATAGGGATTATTTTTAACATTCTTTATAATTTCATTCTTGTTAATAGCAAATATATTTTCTCCTTTATATTGTTCCATTGTTTTTAAAACATATTCTTTAGTAATTAAGTTATCCCCACTACTAGATATATTTTTTATTATAAATATATTAGTTTTAAACATTATTAATAAAACTACTATAATTGAAATAATAGTAAAGATAATAGTTCTCTTTATTAATCTTTTCCTTCTCGCCTTTTTTATGTAAATATTATTTTGTTTTCCCATAATTATACCTATCCATTTTTATTACTATATTAATAATAACACAGAATTTGCTTTTTTTACCTTAAAATATTATTACATTTATATAAATTTACAAAGGGCTGTTTATAAACAGTCCCTTTTACTATAATTTACTTAAATATTTTCTTTGAAGAGTAGCTTATTTTATTGTCTGCATTTATATTCCTCTGTCTTGATACATTAAGAAGTACACCTATTGCCATCATTGTAATTGCTAGGGAGGTTCCCCCATAACTTATAAAGGGAAGTGGTACTCCTGTAACTGGCATTGAACCTGTTACAACTGCAATATTTATAATAGTTTGAAATCCAATTACAGATGTAATACCAACTGCAAGTAACATTCCAAATACATCCTTTGCTTCCATAGCTATTTTTATACCTCTCCAAATCAAAAATATAAATAATGCTATAATACATAAACATCCTATTAGCCCAAGTTCCTCCCCAATAATTGAAAAAATAAAATCATTATGAGGCTCTGGCATGTATAAAGTTTTTTGACGTGATTGTCCAAGTCCAAGACCTGTAATTCCACCTGCACCTAAAGCAAAAAAGGATTGAATTAACTGATATCCATTACCACTTGCATCCTTCCATGGATCTAAAAAGTTTAACATTCTATTACGTCTATATTCTTCACCAAAAATAAAAATACAAACTACAACTGAAAGAACAGGCAATACATAAAGGAATAAATGCTTCTTTTTAGCTCCATTACAAAATAACATAATAAATGCAACTATCATTATTAAGGCAGCAATACTTAAGTTTTTTTGAAAAAGAACAAGTCCTGCATATATTCCTGCAATTCCAATATAAATTAATACATTTTTAAACTCTTTTATTTTTTCTCCCTTGTTTGACAAACCAACGGCTAAAAATAATACAATAACATATTTTGCAAGTTCAGATGGTTGAAATGAACCAAAAGGTCCAAGTGGTATCCATCTTTGAGCACCATTTACTGGTGGAAATAATTTAACTACCAGTAGCAAGGGTACTGATATTATCAAAAGAGGAAGTGTGAATTTTTTTAACACATGATAGTCTACACTCATAAAGAAAAACATTGCAATAAAGCCTGCAACAGCTGATATTGACTGCTTAACTAAATAATATGTACTAGAAACCTTATCATGGTACATTGCATAATATGAACTTGCCGAATATACCATAACAACTCCAATTGCTAAAAGTACTATTACAGTGTAAAACACTCCATAATCTATAGAGCCCATTTTATTTTTTTGGTGTTTAATTTTCACCATATTGTTTCCTCCAAATTAATTACTAATATATAAATAATCCTATTATACATAAAATACATGTTACTATTGAAAATACTGTTACTATTTTCACTTCATTCCATCCCGATTTTTCAAAATGATGATGTATTGGTGCCATTTTAAATACTCTTTTACCTGTTAATTTAAAAGATGCTACCTGTATAATAACAGAACAGGTTTCAACAACATATACACCACCTACTATTATTACCAATAATGGCATTTTTAATACAAGTAATATTGTTGAGATTGCTCCCCCTAGTGCTAAGGAACCTGTATCACCCATAAATACCTTTGCAGGATTTGCATTATATTTTAAGAAACCTATAAGTGCACCTATAAGTCCAATGCAAAATACTGTTACAGAATCATGACCTAAATTAAATGATATTATACTAAAAAATAATAATACAAGTACTGTTACAGAAGATGCCAAACCATCAACACCATCAGTTAAATTTACTGCATTTGTTACAGCTGTAAAATAAAATATAACAAAAGGAATATATAACATCCCTAAATCTAAGGTATATCCTTTAAAAATAAATATTTCACTACCAATATTAATATAACCATATATTGCTATGGCAGTTGAAAATATAAGTTGCAATAAAAATTTTTGTTTTGAAGTTAACCCTTCATTATCTTTATGAATTATTTTTAAAATATCATCTAAAAAGCCAATTATTCCAAAGGCAAGTGTTCCATATAGTATAATCATAGCTTCATCAGTTACTTTATACCTCATTGCTACCATTACAATAATAATTGAGAAAATAAAAATCAATCCCCCAATTGTTGGTGTTCCTGCTTTTTTTAAATGACTCTTAAGCCCTTCTTTTCTTATGTTTTGACCAAACTTTAACTTGTGTAATATTGGTATAATGATACGTCCTAATATTAAAGACATTATTGTACCTAGCACAAATGCTAATATATTTGGGAAACTAAAATATCCATTCAAAAAATTTTGCCTCCTTTTATAAATCTAATGTTGTAAGTTCCTTTACTATATCCTCAAATTTCATACCTCTTGAAGCTTTAACTAATATCACATCTCCATTTTTAATATTGTCCTTTAAAGAATTAATTAAGTCACTCTTTGTATCATATATTTTTATACAATTATTTGCAAATCCTTTTTTATAGTTTTTAGAGTATTCTCCTGTTACAATTAACATATCTGCTTTATCTATAGCATATTTTGAAACCTTTTCGTGAGCTAGTTCAGATTCATGTCCTAATTCTCTCATAGTCCCTAATATAGCAATTTTTCTTTTTCCATTGTGATTTTTTAAAACATCTAAAGCAGCTTCCATAGAATCTGGGCTTGCATTATAACAATCATTAATTATCGTAAATTTATCATTACTTATAAATTCTAATCTCATAGATGTATTTTCTATATTATTTAACCCTTTTTTCATTTCATGAAAGGTTACTCCAAGATTTAAGGACACTTCAATTGCAAGCATTGCGTTTAATACATTATGTGCCCCAACCATATTTAATATAAAATCTTCTTTCTTTCCCTCATTTATAATTGAGAAGGTTGTATTTTCTTGATTTAACCTAATATCTTTTGCATATAAATCACATTTATCATTATAACCTGTTTTTATCAATTTATATTTTTCACTTTTAATTGAATTTAAGTATTTATCTTCTCCATTTAAAATCAGAATATTATTTTCATTGAAAAAATCTGTGATTTCCATCTTAGCTTTTAATATATTATCCTGAGTTTTTAAATTCTCAATGTGGGATAACCCAATATTGGTAATGGCTGCAATATCTGGCCTTGCACAATTTGCCAAGGTATGAATTTCACCTAAATTACTCATACCAAGTTCTAAAACTGCTACATCATATGAAGAATCAAGTTCTAATATCATGAGTGGAAGCCCAATATGATTATTAAAATTACCCTTAGTTTTAAATACTTTATATTTGCTACTTAAGAAAGCTGCTACTAAATCCTTTGTTGATGTTTTTCCAGTAGAACCAGTAATTCCTATTACCTTAATATTTAATTTATCTCTATAATAATGGGCTAAATTAAGCAAAGCTAAATTACAATCATCAACCTTAATTACAGTTCCCAAATTAGACATATCCCTATTATCAATTATTAATTCATCTACTATTACAATTGAAGCCCCTTTATTAAAAGCCTCATATATATATTTATTCCCATTAAAGTTTTCTCCCTTTAAAGCAAGGAAAATATTGTCCTTTTGAATTTTTCTCGTATCAGTACAAAGGGAATTAAATTCATCCTTTATCTTATTTATTACTTCACCATTTATAGCATTAACTAATTCTTCAAAAGATAATTCCAAGTTACCGCCTCTTTTCATTTATTTTATCTATAATTGCAATTCATTAACAATATCCTTTATTACTTCACGTTCATCAAAGTGAATTTTCCCTGTATTTAATATTTGATAATCCTCATGTCCCTTACCTGCAAGTACAATTACGTCACCTGGTAATGCCTTTGAAATAACATATTTAATAGCTTCTTTTCTATCAAGTATTTCTACAAATTCACCTTTAGTTTTTGACACCCCAACTTTAATATCATTAACTATTGCTTGTGGATCTTCACTTCTTGGATTATCTGATGTTACAACAGTTAAATCAGCTAAATTACCTGAAACCTCTCCCATTTCAAATCTTCTAAGCTTTGATCTATCTCCTCCACAACCAAATAAACATACAAGCCTTTTAGGATTATATTCCCTAAGTGTTGTTAAAATGCTTTCAAGACTCATTGCATTATGAGCATAATCAATCATTAAAGTATATTCCTTTGAAATTGGAATTATTTCAATTCTTCCCTTCACCTTAATTTCTTTTAATGCTTTAGTTATAATTTCCATAGAAATATTAAAATGTCTTGCAATTGCAATGGCAGTTAAAGAATTATATACACTAAATTTACCTGGTATATCCACATTTATAGTACCATTAATTAGTCCAGATAATTTATATTCAATTCCAAGAAAGCCATTACCATTTATTAAATGTATATTATTTGCTCTTAAATCTGCTTTATCACTTAATCCGTAAGTTTCAATTTCACAAGTATGTCCTTTTATAACATCCTTATATTTTATATCATCAGCATTTATTATACCAACTTTACATTCTTTAAATAGCATTCCTTTGCAATTCATATATTCTTCAAAATCTTTATGTTCATTAGGTCCAATATGGTCTGGTGATATATTAGTAAATATACCATAATCAAATTCAATTCCCGCTGTTCTATGAAGCATTAATCCCTGTGATGATACCTCCATTACAACTACTTGGATATTATTTTTAACCATGTCATCAAAATATTTATGAATAAGGAAAGATTCTGGTGTTGTATTTTCAGATTGAATGTGTTTATCTCCTATTATTGTCTCTATTGTTCCAATTAACCCAACCTTATAATTAGCAGCCTCAAGCATTGCCTTTATCATATATGCTGTTGTTGTTTTTCCCTTTGTTCCTGTAACCCCAATAACCTTAAGTTTTTTTGAAGGATTGTCAAAATATGCAGATGACACTATTGCCATTGCATATCTTGTATCTAAAACTTTAATTACTGTAATATTTGAGCTAACATTAATATTGTCTTGGCATAGTATTACTTTAGCACCATTATTTATGGCACTATCTACATATTTATGACCATCTGAAGTATAGCCCTTAATACATATAAACATATCTCCATCAGCAATTTCCTTGCTGTTATAATTAACATTATTAACCTCAATATCTATACTACCTTGAATTAATTCATAATCTAAACCTTGTAATAAACTTTTTAATCTCATTATTTTCACCTCAATTGTATATAATTAATCCTGATAATCTGATTTTAATTTTAAGGTTACCACTGTCCCTTTTTGTATAAGTTCCCCTTGTGGGATACTTTGACTTGAAACTTTTCCATCTCCATCTATAGAATATTTTAATCCAAAGGAATCTAATAATTCTTTTGCCTTATCTAGTGTATAACCTTTTACAGATGGCATTATAACATCTCTTGACGTAGATCCTTCTGTATTAATTGTAATTTTTTCTCCCTCTTTAATAGTATACCCAGGATATGGTGTAATAGACTTAACTGTAAGTCCTGTTCCTTCAATGTCATAAGATATTTTCTCTTTCTTTAAAATACTTTCTACATCACTTAATTTTAAACCTCTTACCTCAGGTATTACAACATCCTTTGCAATATATTTATCATTTTCACTAGAATAATTACTGTCTAAATAATTAAATATGTCTGTGAAAAGTATTTTAGCATAAGGAACACACACTTGTCCTGCATAATATGCACCATTACTAGGTTCATCTACAGTTATCATAACTGTAACCTTAGGATCATCAACTGGTGCCATACCAACAAAGGTTGATATATATTTTGAAGGTTGATAAACTCCATTAATAACCTTTTGAGCTGTACCTGTTTTTCCTCCAATGTGATATCCTTCAATATAGGTACCTGTAGCAGAACCTGCAGTTACAACATTTTCAAGATAAGACCTAAGAAGTGCTGTCTTATCTGAACTTGCCACAGTTTTTGTTGTAGGTTCAAAGGATCTATCTACAATTTTAGTACCATTTTCTACATGAGTTATCTCTTTCATTACATGTGGTTGTATCCATGTACCACCATTTGCTACAGAATTTATAGCTGCCATAAATTGTACTGAATTAACAGTATTAGTTTGACCAAATGCTATAGTTGCAAGATCAGTTTGGGAAGTATTTTCTGGTTTTTTTACAATTCCAGAGGCTTCACCTGGCAAGTCTATTCCTGTCACTTGTCCAAATCCAAACTTTCTAATATATTCATATAACTTATCTTTTCCTATTTTTTCACCAAGTTGCATAAACCCAACGTTACATGAGTTTTGAATGATTTCAGGGAAAGATTGTGAGCCATGTCCTTGAGTTCGCCAACATTTAATTGTTCTATTTCCAAAAGTTAAGTGGCCATTACATTGGAAGGTATCTGTATCTGAAACAAGATTTTCCTCCATAGCAGTAATTGATGTTATAATTTTAAAAATAGATCCTGGTTCAAAGGTGTCATTAACCAATCTGTTTCTCCACATTTTTTGTAACTTTTCTCCATCATTTTCCCCTACGAAATTTTCAATTCCAGTATAGGGTGAATTAGGATCAAAATCAGGTTTATTTGCCATAGCTAGAATTTCACCAGTTTTAGGGTCCATTACAAGTACAGATGCGGCAACAGATTTGTTATCAATATATGCTTGTTCCGCAACCTTTTCAGCAAAGGATTGTATTTTTTCATCAATTGTCAAAACTAAGTCCTTTCCTTCTACTGGTTCTGTATACTCAGAAATTGTATAAGGTAAGTCTTCACTTTTATTATCAAGTTCAGTAATTTTCATACCAGGAACTCCTGCAAGCTCATCATTATATTGAAGTTCAACCCCTGTTAGTCCTTGTCCATCTATATTAGTACTACCTAATACATGTGATAAATAATTATTATTTGGATAATATCTTTTTGTATCTGGTGAAATAATAATTCCAGATATTTTTAAGTCCTTTATTTTATCAGCTTGTTCTTTTTCAATTCTTCTAATTAAAGTTGCAGACCCTGCAGCTGCACCACTTGCAAGCTTTGAATCCAATTTCTTTTGAACTGCTTCAACATCCATATTAACTGCTTCTGCAATTAAGGGTGCAATAGATGCGGTAGTTGTATAATTGGATTTGCCCTCTTGTTTTTTAAGATAGTCTCTAATAGAATTTAAATCAAAATCCACTCTATAAACATTAGCTGAAACAGCAAGTTCAATTCCATTTCTATCTAAAATTCTTCCTCTTTTAGCATCTATTTTAACTTCACTTGTCCACTGTTCATAGGCTAAAGCAGAATATTCACTGCTTTTAAAAATCATAATATAAGATAAACGAATTGATAAACA
>CAMNZV010000056.1 GCA_946575275.1 uncultured Clostridium sp.
AATTAATGCTTGTTTTAGTCTACATCTACCTTCTACAACATCGAAAATCGTATATACAATTCTATTTTCAAGTCCCATTAAAACATCTAAATTTCTAAGACCTGTATCACCATCAATAACAACCACCTTTTTTCCAAGAGCTGCAAGGGCAGTTCCAATATTTGCTGTTGTTGTTGTTTTTCCTACACCACCTTTACCTGATGTAATTACTATAGATTCTCCCATTATTATAATACCTCCATAAATTTATATATATTTGTTATTTAAATATGGCTCTACAATGATAACATTGTCTTTAGCCTTTGCCACTTCTGGATACATAGGTTTCTCTGAATCAGGAGAAATTGTTATTATGTCTCCTATTTTAAGAATCTCTGGTTGAAGTGAAAATGCAGCAATAATTGCATTTGTATTTCCACCTTCTCCTGCAAAAACGTTTCCTTTAATACATCCAAGAACAATTATATTTCCACCTGCATGGACTTCTGCTCCATTATTAACATCTCCAATAATAACAATATTACCAGAATAACTAATACTTTGCCCACCCCTTACTGCTTTTCTTATAAATTTTGTTTTTCCTTCATAAACTCCACCAAAAACCTTATTATCTTCATTTAATTCAGTGCATGTTTCATCATCAATGTCCTCAAATATTATTTCCTTAACTTTTATTTCTTCAAATAGTAATTCTTTTAGCTTAACTACATCCTCATCTGAAAAATATGCAAGTTTTGTAGTTATACATAATGTAGAATTAATATAAAACACTTTTCCCTTTGATAGCTTTTCTACTAATTCACTTAACATTTCTTCAAAGTCACTATATTTATCAAAATCAATATGTACATTTAGCCCTTCTTTATTGCCTTTAATGACTATCCCTTTATTAACCATTGGAAACCTCCACCAACTCTTTTCCCATTTTTCTAAGTAATAAGACCTTTTACTTAGAATTATATCATTAAATTTAATATTTTGAAAATGAAATTTTAAAGCCCTATAGACTTTATCAACAATTTGGTAAAATCTATAAAGCTTTAATAATTAATTTGTTTCTTTGTTATCACTTGGAATACTTGATAATATCTCACTAAATTGATAATTAGGATTTATAGCTAATATATCATCCTTAAAGTATTGTTCATATATTGCCTTTGCAACTGGAGCTACACTTCCTCCATGTCCTCCATCATATACTACTCCAACAAATACAATTTCAGGATCATCTAGTGGTGCAAAACTTACATAAGTTGCATAAGGTGCACGACCATAGTCTGTTTGATCTGCCCTAAAATCTGCTGTACCAGTTTTACCACCAGTTTTTATTGGAAAATTCATAAAGGTTGCTGCGGCAGTTCCTGATTCATCTTCATTAACCTTACTCATACCTGAAATTATTGCATTAACAGTAGAATCCTTAAGCTCAATTTTATCTAAGATCTCTGGCCCATATTCCTTAATAGTTTCTCCTTCTGGATTAGTTATTTTATCAACGAGATGTAATTTATATCTTGTTCCTTTATTTACAATTGTTGATACATATTGTGCTAATTGTAGTGGAGTAAAGTTATTTAAACCCTGACCTATAGCTGCATTAACTTCTTGAGCTGGGGATGTCATTGGTATACCTATATCATAGATAACATATTCTGCAATAGCTAAGGATACCTTCTCAGCCTGTTTATCTATATCAAATGTACCACCCTTATTTTCATATTCTTCCACATTCTTTTTATATAACTCTGATGAGTCCATTATATTTTTAATATCCTCACGAAGAGTCTTTGAATAACTATCACTATTAGCTGAAATATTTTCATCACCAAATTTTTGTAATTCTTCTGTTATTTTAGCCTTTAAACTTGTTTTAGCCTTTTTTAATTCCTCTGAATCATCTTCTCTATCAGAATAATCAAAAGGTATAAAGCTATATCCTCTAAAAGAACCTGATTCTACTCCGTCTCTAATTGAAAATTTAACATTTGCAATAGTTGAATTACTATAAGATTGAAAATTATAAACTTGCCCAAAATTTTCTGATATTTCTATTCCTGTACTAGGGTTTTCTTTTCCTTTTGGATCTACCCCAAGACCAAATCTCCAAGCATATTTTGCTATACCGTTTAAACCTTCTACTTTACTTCCATTAGCTAAACCTTGCATATACAATCTATAGCCAATTTCATAAAAATAGTAGTTACAAGATACAGCTAAGGCACCCTCAACATTAACACTTCCATGACTTCCACCATAATTAGTATAAGCTAGACATTCTGGGGCAAAATCAGAACCAAACACTTCTGGATGTACGTCAAATTTCCCTTTGTCATAAATCGTCTCCTCCGGTGTTACAACTCCACTTTCAAGCCCTGCAATCCCTGTCATAGGCTTAAAGGTTGACCCTGGTGGAATTAATCCTTGAGTTCCATAATTATAAAAAGGTCTTGGATATAAGTCATACATATCTTGCCTTACACCATTGCTATCCTTTGGGAATAAATCATCAACTGTTTTACCTACTAATCCCTTAAGTTTTATATATTCCTCTCCATAGGCTTCCAAGTCTGGATTGAAGTATGCTTTAGTTTGTTCATCTGTTAATAACCCTGACAAAACGAAATCATTTGGATTGAAATTAGGTAAGGATACTAATGCTAATATCCTTCCTGTCTTTGCCTCTACAGCTATACAAGCTCCCCTATTTGCTGTTGTATACTTTGCATCAGTAGATATATTATCCATTGTACTTTGTAATGCTTCTTCGGCAACGTATTGCAAATTCTTATCTATTGATAAATTTACATTATTACCTGGATATGCTTCTAATTTAAATAATTCCTCTGTTACTTTTCCCTTTGAATTTACCTTTACTGTTGTTCCTCCAGTTACTCCCTTTAGTTGTTCTTCAAAGGCTGATTCAATTCCTGATACTCCTATTAAATCTGATGATACATCATATCCTTTTAATTCATAATTCTCTTTATTAGATGTATTTATAGATGATAAATATCCAATAACAGATGATGCTAAACTTCCATAAGGATAGCTTCTTGTTGGCTCTAAAGCTACATCTATTCCAGGAAGATCATTTTGTTTTTGTAATATTATTGATGCTGTATCCCATTTTAAATTACTAGTTATTGTTACTGATTTATATCCTTCAAAACTCTTCATTTTAAGTTGATCCTTAATAACTATGTAATTTCGAAGCTTTTCATAAGAATAACCACTGCTTAGTATAAGCTCAGTTAATTCTTCACCTGACATTTCTGAATATTCCTTAGACTTTTCCTGACTTGGTTCTGGATCAACTAAATTAATTATATTGTAACTTTTAACTAAATAATAAAATACCTCCTCTGGAGTTATCTTATTAAGTTCTTCATTAACCTTGTCTATTTCTGCCTCTGTTAAGTCCTTTTCCTCTGAGTTTAAATTAAGTTCTTTCTCAACAACCTCATTTAAACCTCTGTCACGTTTAAATCTTACATCTTCAGCTTTAACTAAATCTTCATCAGTATTTTCATACTTAATATACCAATTATTATTTTCATCTAATTTTAAATTTAATTCATCTTGAAATTTTTCACCATTTTTATTTAATATATCTAATATAGAATCAACCGTTGTATAAAAGGCTTTATTTGCCTCCGTTGTTGATGTATATGTTAATGAAAAAGTTTGTGTATTGGTTGCTAAAACATTACCATTTCCATCAATAATTTTCCCTCTTGGTGCTTTTTCAGATACAAATCTAGTAGATGTTGTATTTGCCTTATCTTCATAATCTTCATGTCTATATACTTGCAGATAAATTAGTTTAATGGCTATTATTGTAAATATAATTGTCATTAAAATCAATAAATTAGTGTATCTTGTAATCTTCTTTTTCTTTTCTGTTTTATTAACAATCATTTAAACTTATTCCTCCATGAAAATTCTTTTCCATCTTTATTATAAATTTTATAAACTAATCCGTAAGTAATTAACATAAATATTGAATTATATATAGCTACATAAACACCCTTAATTAAATCAACATTTATCTCGAAAAAATATAATATAAAATATACTAAGGTGAATTTTAAAATTGTTCCAATAAAAATAGATACAATAGGAATTAATTTCTTTTCACGCCAAATTCCCTCACCTATAAATCCTGCAATAAAGCAAATCCACATATTAATAAGAGTATTTATCCCAAATCCCTGAAAAAAGAATATATCTTGTAATAGTCCACTTATTATACCAATTATTATACCTTCAATTTCGCCATTTATTATAGAATAGCTTATTGCAAAAACAAATAACAAGCTAGGATAATTGCCATGTATGGATAAAAAAGGTGCTAATGTATTATCTAGAATCAATAATATAATAGACACTAATATTAATATTATTCTTTTCATACGTCACCTCAATTATATTTAATATCTCTACTATCTTTAGGTGCCACTATTAACAGTTCTTCTAATTTGTCAAAATCTACATAAGGTTTAACTATGGCACTTTTCATTACCTTAACTTTATCCTCTTCAACCTTAATAACTTCACCTATTCTTATTTCTTTAGGATATATTTCCCCATATCCAGAAGTTAATACTATGTCACCTTCCTTAACCTCTGAACTCATTGGTAAATATGATATTTTAGCTAATTTTTCATTGTTATTATTTGCATACCCCTCTAAAATTCCACTGTTTTCTCTAGATTCTTCTAGCATAACACTAACTGATATATTTTTATTTACAATAGTTTCAACTATTGCCCAATTTTTTGCCACACTAGTAACCTTTCCAACTAGACCTTTTGATGCAATAACAATCATATTTTTTTGAACACCATCAATTTCACCTTTATCTGTAATTAATCCATTTATGATATTTCCCTTTGTTCCAATAATATTTGTTGATATATAATTATACTCTTCTCTAGAATCCTTAAATTCCAATAAATCCTTAAGTCTTTTATTTTCTTCTACAAGATCAGATTTTTCTGCAATTTCATCCTTTAATTTTTCATTTTCTTTTTCTAAATCTTTATTGGTAGCTTTGACTTCTGAAAAATTTAAAAAGAAGTCAACAAAATCCTTAACACTCCTATTTAATCCATAGGTAATCTTTTGTATTGGACTTAAAGTGCTTCCTGCAACGCCTTCTAGCCCCTTTACATCTCTACTAGCTGAATATATTATTAAACTTAAAAATGTAACTGACAGTACTATAATAGTAACTGCCAGCTTATTCTTTAGAAACTTCATATGTTATTCTCTCTCATTTTTGCTAATTTTATCAAAGTCCTCAAGTGCTTTTCCTGCCCCAAGAACAACACAATCTAAAGGTGACTCAGCAATATGTACAGGCATATTGGTTTCCTTAGTAATTAATATATCTAATCCTTTTAATAATGCTCCTCCACCTGCAAGCATTATACCTTTATCCATAATATCTGCTGCTAGTTCTGGTGGTGTTTTTTCTAAGGTAGTTTTAATTGCTTCTATTATGGAGTATATTGGTTCTCTTAATGCCTCTCTAATTTGAACTTCAGATACTTCAATAATTTTAGGAAGACCTGTTACTAAATCTCTTCCCTTTATTTCCATACTTTCTTCTTCTTCAACTTTATATGCAGATCCAATTTTCATTTTTACTTGTTCTGCTGTTCTTTCACCGATCATTAAGTTATATTCTCTTTTTATATATGCTATAATTGCTTGATCTAATTCATCACCAGCTACTCTTAGAGATTTACTTGTAACTATTCCACCTAATGAAATAATAGCAACTTCAGTTGTACCACCACCAATATCTACAATCATGCTTCCTGTAGGTTCACTTACAGGTAATCCAGCTCCTATTGCAGCTGCCATTGGTTCTTCCATTAATACTACATCTTTTGCACCTGCAAGTTTAGTAGCTTCTTCTATTGCTCTTTTTTCAACTTCTGTAACACCTGATGGATAACAAACAATGATTCTTGGACTTTTAAATGAACTTTTGTTAGTTCCCTTTTCTATAAGTGACTTTATCATTATATGAGCCACATCAAAATCTGCAATAACTCCATCTTTTAGAGGTCTAATTGCAACAATGTTTCCAGGTGTTCTTCCTATCATTAATTTTGCCTCTGATCCCACTGCTAGTGGTCTTTTTGTTGTACTGTTTATAGCAACTACAGATGGTTCTCTAAGTACAACACCTTTTCCTTTAACAAAGACAAGAGTATTTGCAGTACCTAAATCTATTCCCATGTCTCTATTTGATCCGAATAATCCCATTAATATATTCCCCTTTCAATTATATGATTCCTTGTTCTTTTAAACTTATATATTTATGTTCGCCAATTATAATATGGTCCAATAATTCTATTCCAATAATTTTTCCACTTTCTTTGATTTTTTGGGTAATGTTTATATCCTCCCTGCTAGGAGATGGATCTCCTGAAGGATGATTGTGGCAAATAATTATAGAAGCACCACTATTTTTAATTGCTTCTTTGAAGATTTCTCTTGGATGAACAATTGATGAATTTAAGGTTCCTTTAAAAACATCTTTTACTTTTACAATTTCTGATTTTGTATTTAATACTAAAAGTTTTAAAATTTCTTGTGATAATGTTCCCATTTCAGCCATTAATAACTTTACAACATCAGTAGAACAACTTATTTTACTTCTTTTTATGTTAGCCCTTAAAGTATTAAACCTTTTAAATAGTTCTCCAAGTGCCATTATTTGAGAGGCTTTAACCTTTTTTATGCCCTTTATACTAGTTATATCATTATAATTAATATCCACAATGTTGTTAATTCCATCTAGTTTACTAATTACTTTCTGACTTAAGGATAAAACATTCTCCCCCCTAGTGCCACTACCAAGTATAATAGCAAGCAGTTCAGTATTTGTTAAATTTTCTGCACCAAACAATAATAATTTTTCTATAGGTCTTTCTTCATATGGAAAATCTAAAATGTTTATATTTTTATCCATTTATAAGCTCCTTATTTAGATTCATCCCCCTACATTATTTGTTTTAACATACTTTTTAATTTGTTTAACGGAAGTCCTACTACATTATAATAGCATCCATTTATTGATTCTACAAAGGTTCCACCAAAGCCTTGAATTCCATATGCTCCTGCTTTATCCATAGGTTCATTACTTTCTATGTAATTATAAATTTCCAAATCATTTAATTTTGAAAATTTAACTGTTGTTATTACTGATTCCTTGAGTATTTTTCCACTTAAAGTATTAATTAACACCACACCAGTACAAACCTTATGTGTATTTCCACTTAATTTCTTTAAAATGTTGTATGCATCATCCTTATTCTTAGGTTTTCCAATAACCATATTATCTATTGAAACTATAGTATCACAACCTATTATAATTGCATTTTTATTATCAGTTTTTTTTACTATATCATTAGCTTTTCCAAGTGCAATTTCTGTTGCATATTTCCCAATATCACCAGTGAAAATAACTTTATTTTCATCATAAGAACTTACCTCTACCTTAAAATCCATTGTTAGTCTTTTTAATAATTCTTGCCTTCTTTCAGAGGCTGAAGCTAAAATTATAACCAAATTATCACTTCCTGATTTGCTTTAATATATTATCTCCAGTTTCCATTTTTTTATTCATTGTTAAATTTTTATTAATCCTTATATAGTTTATCATTTAATATTTCTTTAAACAAGTACATTTAGCATTATAGAAGCTATTTTAATTAATTTTTAAGATTTATTATTATATTCTCCAATAATTCCATATATAAAAACAAGACTTTCTTGAGTATCTTTTTTAGAAAATTCCTCAGGCAATTCATTTATCTTTTCAGCAATCTTATTTATATCTTGAGCTTCCTTTTCCATAGTGCTTGTAGTTTCTTTTGCCCAATTCTTAAATTCTAATGTATTTATACTTTCTATTTCAGCATCATTTATTTTATTTATTATTTGTAAATACCCCTTAATTAATTCTAGCTTAACCTTATCATTAACATCTTTTTCTGATAAATTGTAGTTTATTATAAAGTTATTAATATTTAAATTTGTAAGCTCCTCCTTTTTATTATTTATCTCCCCATCTGTATATATTCCAGCTATTATTTTATATTTACCTTCTTCTTCAAAAACAAATGGAGCGTAATTGCTTGGTATTTTTGATATCGCTAAATCTGCATTTGCTTTTTCACTATATACACCACATTGTATAACTGAGATTTTTATATTTCCATTATCATTGTTAATCTCAGTATTTAATTTATCCTCTACTTTAAAGAAGTTGTTAAACACATTATAATTGGTAACTATATTAAATAATGCAACTCCAAGGAATACACTTAATAATAATATTATTATTAAATATAATATTGTATTGTTTCTTTTTGCCTTTCCATAATTATATCTTGTATACTTCATACTATCACTCCTTAAAATATCCTTTATTGATATATATTAATGAATGAATGAGATAATTCATTATGTAAATAAAAAAA
>CAMNZV010000057.1 GCA_946575275.1 uncultured Clostridium sp.
TTAAGTTTTTCAAGTCTAGCATTTTCAATCATTTCATAAGTATAATGAACTCCACCCAGAAGATATAAAATAATATCATCTGACTTATAGCCTTCTTTATAAAGTCTCATATTTTTTGTTATACGCTTCATAATGTTTGAGGAAATATTTAATATATGCATTAAATCCTTAAAAGGATAATATCTTTTTTGAAGCATAGCTTCAAGGCTATTTTGTAGTCTAAGCTTATATATTAAATCAACCTCAAGATTTCGGTGAGGGCCATATTTGCCACGATGATGTTTTTCACATAGATAAATATAGTTTAGTGCAATGTCTAAACCACCTTCATGTCTATGAACTATATGATGAATATCAGCGTTTTTGTTGCAAATCTCACAAGTAAACAAATAATAGCCCTCCTTAAAATATAATTAAATTATAAATTAAAAGTGATATAATTTCAAATCTGTATTATAATTTAAGCATAAAATATAATAAATTAGGAAATAATTAAAAGGTTAATAAAAAATTAAGTAAGGTATTGCAAAGGGGTATATTTTACTACATAATATAATATATATATAAATAGAAGGTTGGTGATATCGTGAGGCAAAACTATAATTCTTTTAAGTATTGGGAATCAATAATTAACGAGAATAAAACTATTAGAGGCCATATGTTTATGCAAACTCCACCAAATGAGAAATCACTTTACATTCACACATTAATATTTAGCAAAAAAAATGGAATTGATAATATTTATACTTATTTCCCAGATGTGAAGGTAATGCTAGGTTATATACAATATTCTTTTCTTCAAGAAGCTTTTTATAAGTGGATTAATGGAAAGGATAAAATAGTTACAAAAATTCCTTACTTACCACTAGAAAAAATAATTAGTAATGGATTAAAAAAAGGAAGCATTTCAAGAGCAGAAGCCAATAAGATGTTAGATTATAATAATAAGATATCAAAAATGTGGAATTTGCCAGAGGATAGAATATTAGCAGAATTATTAAAATTTACTAGAAGTTTTAATAAAACTTGGTTTGGTGATAATAAGGAGTTTTTATATCTAAAAGTATTTAAAACACCTGAAGAGGTTGGAGACTTTGTACTAAATTCTTCGTTAATTACAGGGGATGAAAATACATTTAAAGAACGTCTAGGGGTAGAAGTTTTAGAATGGAAAGAAATATGTAAAGATGCCATTAAAAACGAAGCTATGGGTGAAAGATTTAAAGAAATATTGCAAAAGAACTTAACTCAAATAATATAATTAAAATCAAGGTGCAGTAAATTTGCACCTAGATTTTAATTCTCAGATTAATAAACAAATACTTTGAGAAGATATTCCAAGGCATTCACCGGTAAAACCAAGGCCCTCTTCAGTTGTTGCTTTAATATTAATTTGGTCAATATTAATTTTTAATGCATCACTTATTTTAATTCGCATTTCCTCAATATAAGGAGCCATTTTAGGTTTTTGTGCAATAATTGTTGCATCTATATTGGAAATAGAATAACCTTTTGAAGAAATTAAATCTTTAACTCTTTTAAGAAGTTCAATACTTGAAATTCCACTATATTCCTTATCATTATCTGGAAAGTGAGAGCCTATGTCTCTTAGGGCAGCTGCTCCAAGTAAAGAATCCATTATAGCATGGACAAGCACATCAGCATCTGAATGGCCAAGCAGTCCAAGCTCATAGGGAATTGTAACTCCACCTATAATAAGACTTCGATTTTCCACTAATTTATGAACGTCATAACCCATACCAATTCTCATATTTTTCCTCCAAGTTTTTTTATTTATTCTAACATATTAATTAAAAAATTTAAAGTTATGATATAATTAAATAGTTATGTTAATGTTTAGATTAGGAGTGATATAGTGGAGAAATTTGATAAAAGTAAATTTTCTTTTTCAAAAATTAGTCCTATAGTAGATTTAAGTGAAAAGGAAAGAAAGTTAAGAGAAAATAATATATCCTTGTTTTTAAAGGAATTGTTTTTATACAAAGTCTTATTAAAGGATTTAATATCTGCTCTGCCAAGTTTAACAGATAGAAATGTTATTTTAAATTTGGCATTTTTTATAGTTCAAGATTTTGAAATGTTAGAAAAGTTTCAGAAAAATAGAAAATTACCAATTAATAAATTATGCAAAGAAACGGGTATTAAAAGGGTATTTATTGAAAGATGGCAGGATTATTTAATAACATATACTATTATATTAGCAAATCCTAATTATAAATCTTTACAGGATTATTTTATAATAGAGTATAAAGGTGATAGTATTGGGAAGAATATAGAAAATAATGAAGAACCTTCTGTTCATAAAGGACTTATATTAAAGGGTAAAAAAAGAAGTGCCTTTATTTTAACTAGTAGGGGTGAATTTATAAGGATAAAAACAGATGAAAATAAATTAATAGGTGATGAAGTTAAAGGAAAAGAAAAAATAGGGTTTAAACACATAAAATTAAAACTAGCAATTGTAGTATTCTTAATAATTTTAATAGCAATTGCAGGGTATAGACAATATACTAAGGTGGCAAGTACAATAGTTGTAGAAGGCACATCTATAATAAAAATTCAAACAAATGCCTATAACGATGTTATTTATATTTATTCACCTTCAGATAAAGGAAAAGAATTAATTAACAGTAGTTCTTTCATTAATGAAGATATTGATACTGCTTTAAAAAGCTGTATTGAATATGCTAATAAAAATGAAATGATACCTACTACTGGAATTTTAATAACTGTAACTGGAGATCCAATTAAATATGGAACAATTTTAAAAACAGAAGAATACATATTAGACAATAACTTAAAAGTTCAAATTAATAATAATGGAAATCAACATAAAATTATCAAAACATCTGATGATTCTGAATAATAAATAAGTCTTAAACTTTTTCAAGTTTAAGACTTATTTATTTAGATTTATTTAGAATTTAACAATCTTTCTTTGAATGTGTCCATTGTATCATAGGTGTTAACATATATTCTGTTTAATTCTAAAAGACTATCACCAATATGTATGTTTCCATATTTAGTTGTAAAGGCAAGGGTATAATTGGCCTCTTTTGCAGCTTTTATAGTATCTTCATTATAAGCACCAAAAGGATATGCAATAGTGTTAATTTTTTTGTTTAATAAATTTTCAAGAGTTATTTTAGAATTTTTAAGCTCTGACAATTGTTCTTCATATGTTAAAGTATCTAGTTTCTTGTGACTAACAGTATGACTTTCAAAATCAATACCATAGGAAGCCATCTCCTTTATTTGATCACTTGATAGATAATAGCCATCATCAATTCCAGAGGTTATTAAAAATATTGTAGCTTTCATATTTAATTCCTTTAAAATTGGGAATGCATAAGTATAATTATCCATATATCCATCATCAAAGGATATTACAATACTCTTTTCTGGAATAGTTTTATTTGATGTAAGGTAATCATTTAACTCATCTATAGTAATTGTGTTATATCCTAAGTTTTTAATTAGCATAAGCTGATTTTTAAGCTTTTCAGGTGAAATAATTATTTCATTTGCTTCTGATGGATTTACTGAATGATAATATAACATAGGTACAGAAGAGGCATTTGGAACTGATACATCTTTTGTAGCCTCATCATTTTTTGTAGGGGATGTATTATTAACAATAGTATCTTCAACTTTGGTGTTTGTAATATATATACTTGCAAGTATGGTCATTAATGATACTATAAAAATTACTAAAACAAGTTTATAATCCTTCAATATTAATTTAACAAATTTCATGGTAAGCCTCCTTCTATAATATGAATATAAGTATATCATAATAAATTCCAGTTAACAAACTTCAATAATATAGTAAAAAATTGGATGTTATCCACATTATCCACAATTGCTTGTGGATAACATGTTACAAAGTTGTTCATTGTTCTGTGGGTAACTTCTAAAAGCCTTATAATAGGCAGTTTAAATATTAATAATTCATATATATTTTTTGTGGAAAAGTATTATAAAATATATGTGATATAATTAAAATAAGTATAAAGTTATTTAAAAGGAGTAATATTTTGGAGAATTATCAGGATATTTTCAATAAACAAAAGAATTTTTATTATAGTAAAAAAACAGATGTAGAATTTTGTAAAAATAGTCTTAAAAGATTAAAGGAGGCTATAAAGAAAAATGAAAATATGGTTATTAAGGCTTTAAATATGGATTTAGGTAAATCTGAGTTTGAAGGTTACATAACTGAAATTGGACTTATTTATGATGAAATAGATTATGCTATTAAAAATATTAAAAGCTGGAGAAAAAGAGAAAAGGTAAAATCTCCATTGTTTACCTTTAAGGGTGCTGGATATATTTACAAAGAGCCCTATGGTGTTGTGTTAATTATTGGGCCTTTTAATTATCCATTTCAACTAGTAATAAGTCCGTTAATAGGTGCTATGGCAGCAGGGAATTGTGCAATAATAAAACCCTCAGAACATTCCATGGAAACAACAAAAGCATTAATTGAAATAATAAACAATAATTTTAATGAAGAATATTTAAAGGTTTTAGATCCATCTCTAGGAAAGGAGGTTGTTACAAATCTTTTAGAATTAAGATTTGATTATGTATTTTTTACAGGTAGTATTAAGGTTGGAAAAGTAATAATGGAAAAATGCAGTAAAAATTTAATTCCAATTACCCTTGAACTTGGTGGAAAAAGTCCATGTATAGTGGATAAAGACTGTGACATAAAATTAAGTGCAAAGAGAATTGTTTGGGGAAAATTATTAAATTTAGGGCAAACGTGTATAGCTCCAGATTACTTAATTGTTCATAGTAGTATAAAAACTAGGTTTTTAAAGGCACTTGTAGAGGAAATAGAACTACAATTTACAGATAATCCAATAACCTCTCCTGACTATGGGAAAATTATTAGTAAAAATGAAGCTAATAGATTATCAAAATATCTATCCTGTGGAGACATTTACTATGGTGGTGACGTAAATATTGAAGAAAGATATATAAAGCCAACTATTTTAACTAATATTAAAGGGGATAGTAGCATTCTTAAAGATGAAATATTTGGACCTATTTTTCCAGTTTTAGAATTTACAGATTTAGATATGCTTATTGAGGAAATTAATAATAAGGAGCATCCATTAGCCTTGTATTATTTTTCAAATGATAAAGAAAAGATAGAAAAGGTAATAAATAGAACAGTATCAGGGGGAGTTACAATAAATGATGTGTTAATGCACATACTATCAAAGGATTTACCCTTTGGCGGGGTAGGGTATAGTGGAATGGGAACATATCATGGTAAGGCAAGCTTTAATACCTTTACTCATAATAAATCTGTATTTAAAAGGTCAAATATAATTGAGTTTTCCTTTAGGTTTGCACCTTATAAGAATAAAATCAAGATCTTAAAAAAAATATTTTAAAGATAAAAACAAGGTATTGAAATATTATCAATACCTTGTTTTTATGGTTATATTGCTTTATCTGATTCTTCTATAGGGTTTTCTTCTTTTTGGTTATCAAAAGCAAAGATTTTTATTATTTGAATTATTAACGTTGGTAAAAATGCTAGTACATAAATTGATAAAATTAAGTTGGAATTTAAGGTTGCAGTTGAAAATAAGCCTTGCAATCCTGGAACAAATAATACTAAATTTAATAATACTGCACCAAGTAAAAATGCATACCAACTATATTTATTTGAAAATAAACCAAGCTTAAATATTGATTGCTTTCCACGACAGTTAAATCCGTGGAATAATCTAGCTAAACATAAAGTAGCAAATGCCATTGTTTTAGCAACACCATTATCACCAGTTGAATCTGTAGACAATCCAATATAGAAGGCTATAATTGTAAATATGCCAATTAGTAAACCTTCAAAACCTATTTCTTTAATAAAAGATTTTGTTAATATTGATTCCTTACTATTTCTTGGTTTATCACGAAGAACATCTTTTCTTGATTTTTCCATACCAATTGCAATAGCAGGAAGACTATCAGTTAATAAGTTTATAAATAATAAATGAACTGCCTCAAATGGAACTGGAAGCGCTAATAGTGAAGCATACAAAACTGTTAAAATTCCTGATGTATTACCAGATAGTAAAAATTTAATTGAATTTTTAATATTTGCATAAACATTTCTACCATTAGTAATTGCTTTTACAATAGTTGCAAAATTATCATCTGTAAGTATCATTGAAGCAGCATCTTTTGAAACCTCAGTACCTGTAATTCCCATTGCAATACCTATATCAGCTTTCTTTAAAGCTGGAGCATCATTTACACCATCACCAGTCATTGCAACAATTTCACCTTTTTCCTGCCATGCGTTAACTATACGTATTTTGTGTTCAGGAGAAACTCTAGCATATACTGAAATGTTTGGAAGCTTATTTGCTAATTCTTCTTCTGACATTTTATCAAGCTCTAAACCTTCTATTGCAAGGTCACCATCTTGTAAAATTCCAATTTGTTTTGCAATAGCAGAAGCTGTAATTTTGTGATCGCCTGTAATCATTATAGGCTTAATGCCAGCTAATATACAGTTTGAAACAGCATCCTTAGACTCAACTCTTGGTGGGTCAATCATTGAAATTAATCCAAGAAATGTGTAATTATATTCATCATCTAGGGTTAAAGATTTATTTTCATTAATTTCTTTATAAGCAAAAGCTAGAACTCTTAATCCATTTTCAGATAAATATCTATTAGTTTCAATTATTTTATTTTTATCAGCATCAGTTATTGGTCGTATTCCATCAGTTGTTTTAATATGGTTAAGTCTATTTAGTAATACATCGAAGGCACCTTTTGTATACATTATATATTTATTATCTATTTCATGTAAGGTACTCATAAGCTTTCTATCAGAATCAAAAGGTATTTCTTGAAGTCTTGGGTATGTTTCTCTTACTTCACTTTCTGCTAATGAATATGTGTGACCTAAATTAACAAAGGCAACTTCTGTTGGATCTCCAATTTCAACACCATTTACTGAAGTGGAGTCATTACATAGCATTGATGCTCTAAGTAGTGATTTGTGTACTTCGTTAGAATCTAACTTTAATTCCTCAGATTCAATTAATGTATTATTCACAAAGATTTGTTTTGTTGTCATCTTGTTTTGTGTTAGTGTTCCGGTTTTATCAGAACAAATAATAGAAACACAACCTAAGCTTTCAACAGATTTAATGTTTTTAATAATTGCATTTTCATCTGCCATTTTTTGTGTTCCAAGGGCTAAAACTATTGTAACAATAGAGCTTAAAGCTTCTGGAATAGCAGCAACTGCAAGGGCAACTGCAAATAATAAGGAATCAAGAATAGGCATTTCTCTATATAAGCTTAAACCAAAAACTATAGCACAAATTACAAGTATTGCTGCAGCAAGTTTTTTACTAAAGTCATCTAAGGATGCTTGAAGTGGAGTGTTTTTTTGTTCTGTATCATCCATTAGTTTAGCAATTTTACCTAGTTCGGTTGTCATTCCAGTATTTGTTACAAGAATTGTAGCACGTCCATATGTAACTAAAGAACTAGAAAAAACCATGTTCTTTTGATCACCTAAGGCAATTTCTTTAGAATCAATAACTTGATGAAATTTATTTACACTTTCAGATTCTCCAGTTAAGGAGCTTTCATTTACTTGAAGTGAATAATTATCTATAATACGTCCATCTGCAATAACTAAGTCACCAGCTTCAAGAAGTAATATATCTCCTGGTACAACTTCCTTTGATGGAATTTGAACTTTGCTTCCATTACGCATAACTTTTGCAGTTGGAGCCGATAATGCCTTTAAACTATTTAATGATTTTTCAGCTTTAAAATGCTGAACAGTACCAAGAATAGCATTTAATATAATTACTGCAAATATTACAATAGTACTTTCAATATTACCAGTAACAATTGAAATGATACCTGCAGCAATTAATATTCCAACAAGTAAATCTTTGAATTGTTCAAGAAAAACAACAATTAAACCTTTCTTTTTCTTTTCTGTTAGTTCATTGTAACCATATTGTTCCGTGGATGCAGTTACTTGTTCATTTGATAAACCATCTTTAGTAACATTAAAGTCTTTAAGTGCTTGTTCAGATGATTTTGAATAAAATTTTTCCATAATAATCCTCCCTTAGTTTATAAAGTTTATTTTTGCAAAAAAATAAGACTTTTAATATAATTTTTCATAAAAATAAAAAATTATATTAAAAGTCTGGTCACCATATAGGCACATATCACCAGGTAAATAAATACCGCGATTGTTGATGATATGATTTTGACTACTCCCTTTTAATAACATCAAAATTATAATATGATTATAGCTATAAAATTGTTATATGTCAATAATAATTGTTTGGATAATATTCCTAAGGAAAAGTATAGAATATGCGGTATTATGTTCTTGTTGAATGGCTTGTTTCCCTATGATAAGATGTGTTTGAAAATAAATTTATGAGGTGATTAATATTAATAACAATAAT
>CAMNZV010000058.1 GCA_946575275.1 uncultured Clostridium sp.
CCATAGCTCTTATCAAATCCCATTTTTTTAGCTACCATTATATCAAGTGTCTTAACTTTAGTTTCATCTCCTTCAAAAAGAGTCATGAAACTTGCTTGAGTACCAGTTGTACCTTTAACACCTCTAAGTTTTAAAGTTGATAATAGAAAATCAATATTTTCAATATCCATAACTAAATCTTGCATCCATAAAGTTGCCCTTTTACCTACTGTTGTTAATTGTGCAGGTTGAAAATGTGTAAATCCAAGGGTAGGCATATCCTTATACTTTAAGGCAAACTTACTTAACCTATCTAATACAGTTACTATCTTCTTTTTAACTAATAATAAAGCATCCCTCATAATTATAATGTCTGTATTATCACCTACATAACAACTTGTAGCACCTAAGTGTATAATTCCTTTTGCTGATGGGCATTGTAATCCATAAGCATATACATGGCTCATAACATCATGTCTTACTTCCTTCTCTCTCTCTTGTGCCTCATCATAATTTATGTCATTAATATGTGCCTTTAATTCTGCTATTTGTTCATCTGTAATATGTAGTCCTAACTCCTTTTCACACTCTGCAAGTGCAACCCAAAGTTTTCTCCATGTAGTAAACTTCATATCATCTGAAAAAATAAAACTCATTTCTTTTGATGCATATCTTGAATTTAATGGTGAACTATATAAATCTCTCATTACTAACCTCCAAAATTTTTAACATTTTTACCATAGGTATTATAACATAAAAAAAATATGGTAACAACCTTTCTTAAAAGTTCCTTTTAACTAAAAAAAGTTGTTCATCAAACTTTGATGAACAACCCCTCTTTTGAAATATTAATCTTCTAATTCTTCAATTAATTTTGATAATTCTTCAACTGCTAAAGTTTCGTCATCACCACTTGCAATAACCTTAATTGTAGAATCCTTAGTTACTGCTAAAGATAAAACACCAATTAAGCTTTTAACATTAGCCTTCTTACCATTAAATTCTATGCTTACATCAGACTTAAATGATGACGCCTTTTTTACTAATAAAGTTGCTGGTCTAGCATGTAAACCAGTACCGTTCTTTACTACTACTTCTTTTGAAACCATTACATTCACCTCTTAAAATTATACTTAGTTTTCACTTAAGACTTATTATATATGACTTATATAATAATTACAATAGTTTATTATTACAATTATCTTATCTTGGTTGAACAATTAACTTAATTGCTGTTCTTTCCTCTCCGTTTATTTCGATATCAGTAAAGGCAGGAATGCATACTATATCTCTTCCTGTAGGTGCTAAAAAACCTCTAGCTATTGCTATTGCTTTTATTGCTTGGTTAATTGCACCTGCACCTACTGCTTGTATTTCTACACCATTTTTTTCTTTAATAACTGCAGCTAGGGCACCTGCAACTGAATTTGGATTAGATTTTGTTGAAACTTTTAATACTTCCATTACTTTCTCTCCTTCCATTATTTACTAATCGTTTGCATGACGTAACAATTAAGATTTGTGCATTTTATTTTCATATTGTGTATATAATGCACATACTATAATTATTCTCTATAAGAAATTAAAGTCCTCCAATATATATATAAGTTAAAAAAAAAGATACACTTTGTTAATACAAAGTGCATCTTTTACTTTATTTAGCATAATCAACTGATCTTGTTTCTCTTATTACATTAATTTTTATTTGCCCTGGATATTCTAATTGTTCTTCGACGCTTTTAACTATGTTACGTGCAAGTTCTGTTGCACCAGCATCATCTACAATATCTGGTTTAACAATGATTCTAATCTCTCTACCAGCTTGAATTGCATATGACTTATCAACACCTTCGTAAGAATTTGCAATTTCTTCTAAAGATTCAAGTCTTTTAATGTAAGCTTCTAAAGTTTCCCTTCTTGCTCCAGGTCTAGCTGCAGAAATTGCATCTGCCGCTTGAACTAAAACTGCCTCTAGTGATTGCATTTCTACATCACCATGATGGGCTGCTATTGCATTCACAACTAATGGAGATTCCTTATACTTTTTAGCTAAATCTCCACCTATTAATGCATGTGGTCCCTCTTGCTCTTGATCTACTGCCTTACCAATATCATGTAATAAGCCAGCTCTCTTTGCTAAGGTAACATCTAAACCTAACTCTGAAGCCATTAAACCAGCTAAATATGAAACTTCTACGGAATGCTTTAACACATTTTGACCGTAACTAGTTCTATATTTTAATCTTCCAAGTAATCGAACTATTTCAGGATGTATTCCATGAATTCCGGTTTCTAGAGTTGCTTGTTCTCCTTCTTCCTTAATATCATTTTCAACATCTTTTTGAGCCCTTTCAACCATCTCTTCAATTCTAGCTGGATGAATTCTACCATCCACTATTAACTTTTCTAGTGCTATTTTAGCAACTTCTCTTCTAATTGGATCAAAGCTTGATAAAATAACTGCTTCTGGAGTATCATCAATAATTAAGTCTACTCCTGTTAAAGTTTCTAAAGTTCTAATGTTTCTACCTTCTCTACCTATAATTCTTCCTTTCATTTCATCATTAGGTAAAGCGACCACATGTACTGTAGATTCAGATATATGGTCTGCTGCACATCTTTGAATAGCATTTGTGATTATGTTTCTAGCTCTTTTGTCTGCTTCCTCTTTTGCTTTAGATTCAATTTCCTTAATCATCAATGCTGCATCATGTGAAATTTCCTTTTTAATTTCATCTAATAATATTTCTTTTGCATCTTCACTTGTTAATGAAGCAACTTTTTCAAGTTCCTCCCTAACCTTAGTATGAAGAGCTTTAGTTTCTTGTTCAATATTATCGATTTCAGTCATTCTCACATTCATTGCATCTTCCTTCTTTTGAAGTTGATCACTTTTTTTATCAAGTGTCTCCTCCCTTTGAAGAATTCTTCTTTCAAGTTTTTGTATTTCATTTCTTCTTTCACGAGATTCCTTATCTAAGTCAGCTCTAATTTTATGAACTTCCTCTTTTGCCTCTAAAATAGATTCTTTTTTAGTGGCTTCAGCATCTCTTTTACTATTTTCTAGTACTGTTTCAGCTTCTTTTTCTAGAGATTCTACTTTCTTTTCAGACGTGGTTTTAACCGTCTTATTTACTATTATTCCTATAACTAATAACACAAGAATATCTATTAATATCATTATTAAATATTTTTCCACATTACACCTCCTATATTTTTTACATATAACCTATAAATATAAGATGTCAACATGTCACATTCTTTGCTGATAATTTGGAACATGATAAACCAGTATTTGTTATTATTTTATCTAAAAAACATTATAATGTCAAGTTTACTTATAATCTATCTTAAATATAACAATAATTTAATACTTATAGTAAATAAATTTACTCTTCTGTTTCTTCTTTCTTAATTGTTTTAGCTACTTCTATAGTTAATGGTAATTCATATTTTTCTCTTATTTGATTTTCTATTTCTAATGCAACTTCAGGATTATCTCTTAAATATATTTTTGCATTTTCTCTTCCTTGCCCTAATCTAATATCTCCATAAGAGAACCAAGCTCCACTTTTTTGTACTATATTTTCTTTAACTCCAACATCAACAATATTTCCTGTTCTTGAAATTCCTTCATTATACATAATATCAAATTCTGCCAACTTAAATGGAGGCGCAACTTTATTTTTAGTTACCTTTACTCTTGTTCTATTACCAATAATAGAATCTCCTGACTTAATTGAATCAATTCTTCTAACATCAAGTCTTACTGATGCATAAAATTTTAATGCCCTTCCTCCTGTAGTTGTTTCAGGACTTCCAAACATAACTCCAACCTTTTCTCTTAATTGATTTATAAATATAGCAACACAATTGGTTTTATTAATTGTCCCTGCTAGTTTTCTTAAAGCTTGTGACATTAATCTAGCCTGCAATCCAACATGTGAATCTCCCATATCTCCCTCAATTTCAGCTCTTGGAACTAAGGCTGCAACAGAATCTATTACAATTACATCTATTGCACCTGATCTTACAAGTGCTTCTGCTATCTCAAGACCCTGCTCCCCTGTATCTGGTTGAGAAACAATAAGATTTTCAGTATCTACTCCTATTTTTCTTGCATAACTTGGATCTAATGCATGCTCTGCATCTATAAATCCAACAGCTCCACCTTTTTTTTGTGCTTCAGCTACTATATGAAGGGCAACCGTTGTTTTACCTGAACTTTCAGGACCGTATATTTCTACTATTCTTCCCTTTGGCACTCCACCTATTCCAAGTGCTATATCCAAATCTAAACATCCAGTTGATATTGAATCAACTATAAGATGACTATTTTCACCTAATTTCATTACTGAACCTTTACCAAACTGTTTTTCAATCTGTCCCATAGCAGCTTCAATTGCTTTTAATTTATCTGAATTAACATTACTCATTTAATATTCCCCTCTCTCGAACCTATGTTCTTTATTAATTATAATATATTCTTTTTTTTTAGTCAATACATATTATATAATCATTTCCTAATATAAACAAAGTATTCACTAATTTATAATAAAAAGGTGTAAACTAAAATATTACACCTTTAAAATTCCTATTTATCTGTAGAAATTGTATCCTTATTTTTCATAAAATAATCAATTCCTGAAATCACTGTAATTATAACTGCAATAGCCATAACTAAATGTGGAATATAGGTAAAGAACCAATTAAAAAATATATTGTTATCTACAAGTTTTGTAAGATATGCAGAACTATCTATATTTACTTCAATTAATAATACTATAATTGCAATAATTTGGAAAACAGTTTTAATTTTACCCCAAACACTAGCTGCAATTACTTTTCCTTCAGAAGCAGAAATTGATCTTAACCCTGATACTGCAAATTCCCTTGCAATTATTACAATAGCAGCCCATCCAGGCACCATTTGTAATTCAACTAAAGAGATTAATGCTGACGTAACTAATAGCTTATCTGCAAGGGGGTCCATAAACTTCCCAAAGTTTGTTATTTGATTTCTACTTCTTGCTATATAGCCATCTAATTTATCTGTTAGCGAGGCAATTATAAAGACCAATGTAGCTAAAAATGTTCCATAAGGAATTCCTGCTGCAAAAAAAATAAGAAAAACAGGAACTAAAAATATTCTAATTAATGTCAATTTATTTGCAAGATTCATAATTAACAACTCCTATTAAATCATACTCTGAGCATTCTGTTATTTTAACATTAATAATAGAACCAATTTTAATGTTATCTTCACTTTGAAAAAACACATTACCATCAACCTCAGGTGTCATTTCGTAATTTCTTCCATAATAATATCCCTCATTATATCCTTCAACAAGAATATCATAAATATTACCTATTTTCAAATTATTTATACTGTTTGATATTCCCTTTTGGGTTAACATTAACTTATTTTCCCTATCACTTTTGATATCATCTTCAATTTGATTTTCCATTATAGCTGCTGGAGTTCCTTCTTCTCTAGAGTATGCGAAAACCCCAACATTATTTAGTTTATACTCTTTTATAAATTCCTCTAGTTCTTCAAATTCACTTTCTGTTTCACTTGGAAATCCAACAATAAGGGAGGTTCTAAGAGCAACATTGTTTATTTTATTTCTAATTAAATTAATTTTATCTATAATGTCTTCTTTTGTTACTTTCCTGCCCATTAATTTTAAAATTCTTGTATTTATATGTTGAATAGGTAAATCCAAATATTTGACTACCTTTTCATTGTCCGCTATTTCATTGATTAACTCTTGGTATATTTCTTCTGGATAACAATATAAAAGTCTAATCCACTTTATTTCCTCTATAGCCTTTAGCTCTCTTAATAATTCATGTAGTATTTTCTCACCATATATATCTGTTCCATACATTGTAGTGTCTTGTGCTATTAATATAATCTCTTTAACTCCACTTTTAGCTAACCTTTGTGCTTCCTCAATAATATTCTCTTTAGTCCTACTTCTAAACTTCCCTCTAATTTTAGGGATTATGCAGTAAGTGCAAAAATTATCACAACCTTCAGCAATTCTAATATAAGCTGTATGTGAGGCAGTTGTTAAAATTCTTTCCCCTTCATTTATGTTATTATCAGAATAATTAATTTTTAAAGATTTCTTATCCTTATTAATAAATTCGCTAATTAATTTATCTATTTCTTTATAATCATTAACTCCAAGCATTATATCTATTTCAGGAATAAGGTCCTTTAATTCTTCACCATATCTTTGTATTAAACAACCTGTTGCAATTAATAACTTGCAATTTGATTCAGTTTTATATTTTGACATTTCAAGTATAGTATTTATTGATTCTTCCTTTGCTTTTTCAATAAATCCACAGGTATTTACAATAATAATATCTGCATTCTTAGCATTATTTGTTATTTCATATTCCTTACTCATAACACCTAAAATAATCTCAGAATCTACTCTGTTTTTATCACATCCAAGACTCACCATTCCAACTTTATATTTATTCAAGATTTTTCCTCCTAAGATTATCATTTTTAATTAATTTTATAACTATTTTTTTTATTATACAAGTAATTTTTATTCATTTGTTTCTTCATCTAATAAATCAGACTTCTTAATTAATACAGTTCTTGGTTTACTTCCATCTTTAGGCGATATTATTCCCCTCTCTTCAAGTTGGTCCATAATCCTTGAAGCCCTGTTAAATCCAATTCTAAGCCTTCTTTGTAAAAATGAAGTTGATGCTTGCTGAAACTCAACTACTATGTCAACAGCCTCTGAAAGTAGGTCATCTGTTTCTTCACCATCCTCAATATATTTTCCACCTGCTTCATTATTTATATGATCTATAATATCCTCTTCATAAGTAACTTCGTTAGAATCTTTCTTAATGAACTGGATAACACTTTCAACTTCTTCCTCTGATATAAAGCATCCTTGAACTCTAAGTGGCTTTGCCTCTCCAACTGGGTAATATAGCATATCCCCCTTACCTAATAATTTTTCAGCTCCAGCACTATCAAGTATTGTTCTAGAATCTACCTGTGAGGATACTGCAAAAGATATTCTAGATGGAATATTAGCCTTAATAACACCTGTAATTACATCTACGGATGGTCTTTGAGTTGCAATTACAAGGTGCATTCCAGCTGCTCTAGCCATTTGTGCAAGCCTTCCAATATAATCCTCTACGTCATTTGCACAAACCATCATTAAATCTGCAAGCTCATCTACAATAATAATTATGTAAGGTAACTTGCTTTCAATTTTTCCTTTTTCCAATAAGGCATTATAAGAATCTATATTCCTAACACCATTCTCTGCAAATAGATTATATCGTTTGTTCATTTCATTAACAGCCCAATTTAAAGCAGCTGCTGCCTTTTTGGGGTCTGTAACAACTGGAATTAACAAATGTGGAATTCCGTTATATACATTAAGTTCAACAACCTTTGGATCAACCATTAAAAGTTTAACCTCATCTGGTGAATATTTATATAAAATACTTATTATTAAAGAATTAATACATACTGATTTACCAGAGCCTGTTGCCCCTGCAATTAATGTATGAGGCATTTTAGTTAAATCACCAACAACACATTCTCCTCCAATGTCCTTACCTAAAGCAAAAGCTATTTTTTTATTAGTAGATTTAAATTCCTTTGAATCTAAAACTTCCCTTAAAAATACAGAAGTTTGTTTTTTATTTGGAACCTCTATACCTACTGCTGCTTTACCTGGAATTGGAGCCTCTATTCTAACTCCTGAGGCTGCAAGTCCTAATGCAATATCATCAGATAAATTAACTATTTTACTTACCTTAACACCTGGACTTGGTTGAAGTTCAAACCTAGTAACTGAAGGTCCTTTAGAAATATTAATTACATTTGCATCTACACCAAAGTTTCCTAATATTTCTGTTAACTTATTTGCACTATCTAGCAATTCTTTCTTATCACTATTATTTAGTTTAGTTTTACCATTATTATTTAGTAAATCAGTTTTTGGAAAAATATACTCCTCCGAAGGAACTAAATTATCTCCATTTAAACTAGCTTCAATTTCAGCATTTACTACTGACTCTGAATTTTTATCTGATTTATTTGATGTAGCTTCTAGACTATTATAACTTTTCGCATTTTTTAATGTAGTTTCTTGAATTTCCTTGTCTAAATCATTGTCTATATATTTATCAAAAGCTACTTCTTCATCCAAATCTTCATCTATATCATCTATATTGGAATTCTTCATAAAGTCTAAAATTTTAATTTTATTATTTACCTTATCAATAAATTCTTCTTTATTATTATCCTTCTTAATACTTATATATTCATCCTCAGAAATATCTTCACCTTTTTTCTTCTTTTCCCTGAAAGCTTTCTCCTTTCCCTTAGCTTTTGCATTTGAAATAGTATCTACTACTGAAAAATTAAATACCAAAATAATAGAAATTAATGTTATAACACCATAAACAATGTAGGA
>CAMNZV010000059.1 GCA_946575275.1 uncultured Clostridium sp.
TTACAGGAGACTATTATAGTTAACACCAATAAACGCGAATTTAAAGCAGAGAAGATAATCTTTTATGAAAGTGGTAAAATTAAAAAAATATTTCCCTTAGATGGTAAAATTACAGGATACTGGTCTGAGGAAGATGAATATAAACTAGCAGATTATTATAGTTTTAAATTTGATTTTGCAGAATTTTTTGCAAAGGTTATTTCCATAAGTTTTTATGAAAGTGGAGAAATTAAAAGTATAACCTTTTGGGAAGGCGAAAAGGTTAATATAAAATACAAGAAGACGTCAATAAAAGTTAGGATTGGAATTTCTATTTATGAGGATGGAAATATTAAGTCAATAGAACCTGCACTGCCTGTTATTATTAATACTAAAATAGGTAAGATAAAATGCTTTGACAAAAATGCCATTGGTATTACTGGTGATAAAAATTCGTTAGAATTTTATGAAGATGGTAATATTAAAGCACTTGTTACAAGTGAAGATGAAATTACAATATATAAAGATGATAAACTTATTGCAAGATATGCGCCAGAGGAAAAATACATTTTTGGACTTAATGGAGAAAAAGATTTAATTACTGTAAAAATTGAATTTGAGAATAATAATGTTATCTTTAATGGCAAGGATATATATGAAATTAATAAGTACACATATAAAATTAAAAGATTTAGTAACAGTTTACTTTTAGATGGAGATTTATTAAAGTAGGGGGAATGCATAATGAAAATATTAATTAGTGATGAAGCTTACAAGGAATTTATTGAATTTTTAGATGATAATAATATTACAAGTCACAATATTAGAGTAAATTTAGCAGCTATTGTTTGTAGTGGTCCAATATTTAATATTAGTGAAAATAAAGAAGAAATAAAAGAAGATGAAATAGGAGCAGAAGTTTTAGATATTAGATTTATAGCTAGAAAGACTTTAATTGATGAATATGGAGGATTTGAAATATTATCAAATAAGGAGACAGGTTATAATGGATTATCTTTAAAACCAATTATTTTAAATGAAGGTGGATGTGAGTCTTGTTCTACAAAATGTCATATATAAAACAATTACAATTATTAAATTGATAAAAAATAACTGTAATAATAATCAGATTTATAAAAAAAATAAAAAGTATAGAATATAATATTTTATTGTGATATTATCATTTTATAGAAAAATTAAACAACAAAATAATTGTAACAAAGATGTTCAAGTTCTATAAGGCTTGGATTTTTTTATACACATTAGACAATGTAGTCTAAACACTTTTAAGTGTTTAGACTTTTTTTATTCTATAGGACAAAGAAGTCTATTTTACTAATTCCAAAATGGAAATATAGTAGGATAGATTTTTTTTATAATTAAATTCTGGTTATTAATCTCAAAATACAGAGATTTATAATATATTTTTAAATTGAGGGAGGAAATTAATATGAGACAAGTTGCTATTTATGGAAAAGGTGGAATTGGAAAATCAACAACAACACAAAATCTTACAGCAGGTTTAGCAGAAATGGGAAAGAAAATTATGGTAGTAGGATGTGATCCTAAGGCAGATTCAACAAGATTATTACTTGGAGGGTTAGCACAAAAAACAGTTCTTGATACATTAAGAGAAGAAGGTGAAGATATAGAATTAGACTTTATATTAAAAGATGGGTATGGCGGAATTAAATGTGTTGAATCCGGAGGACCAGAACCAGGAGTAGGATGTGCAGGAAGAGGAATTATTACATCAATTGGTATGCTTGAAAGATTAGGAGCATACACAGATGAATTAGATTATGTATTTTATGATGTATTAGGAGACGTTGTATGTGGAGGATTTGCAATGCCAATTAGAGAAGGTAAAGCACAAGAAATATATATAGTTGCATCAGGTGAAATGATGGCAATGTATGCAGCAAATAACATTTCAAAGGGTATCCAAAAATACGCTAAAACAGGTGTTGTTAGATTAGGCGGAATTATTTGTAACTCTAGAAAGGTAGATAGGGAGTTAGATTTATTAACAGCATTTGCAAAAGAACTTGGAAGCCAATTAATTCATTTTGTACCAAGAGATAATATGGTTCAAAGAGCTGAAATACACAAGAAAACAGTTATAGAATTTGATCCAACAGCAGATCAAGCAGATGAATATAGAGCATTAGCAAATAAAATTGATGGAAATAAAATGTTTGTTATACCATCACCTATGTCTCAAGAAAGACTAGAAGAAATACTAATGGAATTTGGAATAATGGATCTATAAAAAACTTTTAAAATAATATGATGAATAAGGAGTGTAGGATATGTATTTAGTACGTGGAATTGTTAGACCAGAAAAAGTAGGATTTGTTTTATCAGAATTATTTGATGCAGGGTTTCCACAGGTAACCAAGATGGAAGTATTTGGACGCGGGAAACAAAAAGGAATAAAAGTTGGAGAAGTAACCTATGATGAATTACCAAAAGAAATGATTTTAGTTGTAGTTAAAGATGAAGATAAAGATGATGTAGTTAGAATTATTTTAAAAACAGCAAAAACTGGTGATGGAACATATGGAGATGGTAAGGTATTTGTTTCACCTGTAGAGACAGCTTATACAGTAAGTACTGGAAAAGAAGAACTATAAAACTAGAGGGGAGAAAGCATATGAAAGAAGTAATGTGTATAATACGTTTGAACAAAGTTAATCAAACAAAAGCTGCTTTAGTTGAAGCTGGTTTTCCATCAATTACATGTAGAAAGGTTGTTGGACGTGGAAAAAAGGCAGTAGAATCTTTAACAGAAGAATATAATTTTAAATCAGAGGCAGCTACAGAAGTTGGAAGATTAATTCCTAAAAGATTTATTACATTAATAGTTAATGATGATGATGTTAAAAAAGTTGTTGAAACAGTAATTGATTCAAATAAAACGGGAACAGCTGGAGATGGAAAAATATTTGTTTTACCAATTGAAGAAAGCTATACAGTTAGAACTGGCCAAGCTGAATTATAAAGTGGAGGTGATATGCAATGAGTAAAGTAGATGGAGTTTTAGATAAATATAGTGCTAAGGTTTTTAGAAATAGAAAAAAACACATTATAGAGTTAGAGGAAGATAGACAAGAAATAGCAGCAAATAGCAGATCAATTCCTGGAGTTATTAATCATAGAGGATGTTGCTATGCAGGATGTAAGGGAGTTGTTCTTGGACCTACAAAAGATGTTATAGTTTTAACCCATGGACCAATTGGATGTGGATATTATTCTTGGCTTACAAGAAGAAACAAAGCTGTTGCAGATGAAGGTGGTCAAAATTTTGTACCTTATTGTTTCTCAACGGATTTACAGGAAAGTGATATAGTTTTTGGTGGAGAAAAAAAATTAGATAAAGCTATAGAAGAAGCAGTTGAGTTATTTCACCCAGAAGCAATTTTTATATGTTCAACTTGCCCAGTTGGTCTTATTGGGGATGATTTACCAGCAGCTGCAAAGAGAAATTCAGAAAAGTATGGAATAGATGTTATATCATTCCCATGTGAAGGATATAAGGGAGTTTCGCAATCTGGTGGACATCATATTGCAAATAACATAATTGTAAAAGAAATTATAGGTAAGGATATGTCCTATAAACCAACAAAACCATCTGTTAATATTCTAGGGGAATATAATATAGGTGGAGATGCATGGGAAATGAAGAGGATATTAACTTTATGTGGATATGAAGTAATATCAATAATATCCGGTGATGGAAGTATAAAGAACTACAAGCGAGCACAAGTAGCTGATCTTAATATACTTCAATGCCACCGTTCTATGAATTATATCGCAGAAATGATGAAAACGCAATACGGAACAGCATGGATGAAATGTGATTTCATTGGATTAGATAACACTATCGAAACTTTAAGGGGTATGGCTAAGTTTTTTAATATTCCTGAATTAACTGAAAGAACAGAAGAAGTAATAAAAAATGAACTTGAAGAAATCCAAGATGAAGTAACAAAATATAAAAAGGTACTTGATGGAAAAACAGCAGCATTGTTTGTTGGGGGTTCAAGAGCCCATCATTATCAATTATTGTTAAAGGATTTTGGAGTAAAAACTATACTTGCAGGTTATGAATTTGCACACAGAGATGATTATGAAGGAAGAGAAGTTATTCCAAATATTATTGAAGATGCAGATTTAAAAAACATAGATACAATAAGTGTAGATAAAATTGAAGATAAGTTCAAGGTTTATAGAACTGATGAAGAAATTGAAGAGCTAAAGAATGAAATTCTAAACTTAGAAAACTATGAAGGTATGGAAGCAGATATGGATAAAGGCACAGTTGTAGCAGATGATATTAATCATTTTGAAACTGAATTATTCATTAAAGAATTAAAGCCAGATATATTCTTCTCAGGAATTAAAGATAAGTTTGTAATTCAAAAAGGTGGAACACTTTCAAGACAATTACACTCTTATGATTATTCAGGACCTTATGCTGGTTTTAAAGGAGCACTTAATTTTGGTAGAGATGTAGCAATGGGAATATCAACTCCAGTATGGAAATATACAACTCCACCATGGAAAACAGAATCAATTTTAGAAGGTACTTTAGGAGGTGGAAAGTAATGTTAGATGTAACACCAAGCAAAATAATTGAAAGAAAAGGACTTAAAATAAATCCAAATAAAACTTGTCAACCAGTAGGGGCAATGTATGCAGCTCTTGGAGTTCATGGTTGCTTGCCACACAGTCATGGTTCACAAGGATGTTGTTCTTATCATAGAACATTATTATCTAGACACTTTAAAGATCCAGCAATGGCATCTACTTCAGCATTTACTGAAGGTGCATGTGTATTTGGAGGGGGGTCTAACTTAATTACAGCAGCTAAAAATATTTTTGATTTATACAACCCAGATATTATTGCAGTTCATACCACTTGTTTATCTGAAACAATTGGAGATGATATTGGATCAATAATTGATGGTATAAACATTCCAGAAGGAAAGTATATGATTCATACCAATACACCAAGTTATGTAGGTTCACATATAACAGGATATTCTAATATGGTTTGTGGATTTATAAAATACTTAGCTGAGAAAAAAGGAACTCCAAATGGGAAATTGTGTCTAATTCCGGGGTATGTAAATCCAGGTGACATGAGAGAGATGAAAAGATTAATGAAGCTTATGAATGTACCATTTACAATGCTTCCAGATACAAGCGGAGTTTTAGATGCACCTATGACAGGAAAATATGAAATGTTTCCAAAGGGTGGTACTTTAATAGAAGATATTAAAGAACTTGGAGATGCAGAAAAGACAATTGGGTTTGGAAGTTTTTCAACAGAAGAACCAGCTTCAGTTTTAGATACACTATATAGAGTGCCATACAAGATAATGACAATGCCAATAGGGGTTAAATCAACTGATGATTTCCTAATGGAACTTTCAAAATTCTCAAAATCAGAAGTTCCATATGAAATAGAAGAAGAAAGAGGACAACTTCTTGATATAATGATAGATTCACATCAGTATTTTGCAAATAAAACAGTTGCAATTAATGGAGATCCAGACTTTGTAATTGCAATGACTAAATTTGTTTTAGAACTTGGAATGATTCCTAAATATGTAATTACCGGAACTCCAGGTAAGAAATTTGAAGCTACTGTTAATGAATTATTTAAAGAGTTTGGAGTAGAAGGATGCAAATGTAAAGTAGAAAGTGATTTATTTGAATTGCACCAATGGATAAAAGAAGAAAAGGTTGATTTATTAATTGGTGGATCTCATTCAAAATATATTGCTAGAGCAGAAGATATTCCATTTTTAAGAGCAGGGTTTCCAATATTAGATAGATATGTTCACTCTTATATGCCAATAGTTGGATACAGAGGAACAATGAGATTAATGGAATTAATGCTTATGGTTCTAATGGATAGAGTAGACAGAGATTCTAAAGATGAAGATTTAGAATTAGTAATGTAACTATTTACCATCATTTTAAAATAAATATTGAGTAATTGCTTTCAATGTAGAAAGAGGATTACTCAATATTTTTTTAAATTTTAAATTTTATATTTATTATTAAATGAATATAAAATTTAGAATTTTATATTTCTAAAATAGTCAAGAGAATAGGAGGATAATACAATGGCAGATAAGTTAGGTAAATTTGAAAATTTATTGCTAAAGGAGAGAGAAGAGTCTATATTTTGCAAAGATGGACATAATGGCGGAGGTTTTAAGTGTGACAAGGAAAGTGTTTCAGGTGCAGTAAGTCAAAGAGCATGTGTTTATTGTGGTGCAAGAGTTGTATTAAATCCAATTACAGATGCATACCACATTGTGCATGGACCCATAGGTTGTGCAAGTTATACTTGGGATATAAGAGGAAGTTTATCTAGTGAAGATGATTTATATAGAAACAGTTTTTCTACTGATTTAAGAGAAGAAGATGTGATTTTTGGAGGGGAGAAGAGACTTGAAAGTGCTCTAGAAGGAATACTTAAAAATCATAATCCAAAGGTTATTTTTGTTTATGCAACCTGTATCGTAGGTGTAATTGGAGATGATGTACTTGCAGTATGTAAGGTAGCTGAAAATAAATATAATGTGCCTGTTATACCTGTAATGTCTCCAGGTTTTTCTGGAAACAAATCAAAGGGATATAAAATTGCATGTAATGCATTAATGAATTTATTTAGAAGGAATAAAAGTAATGAAAAGGTAAAGGGGATAAATATACTTGGAGATTTTAATTTGTCAGGTGAGATGTGGATAATTAAAAATTATTTAAATGAAATAGGTGTTAAAGTAGTATCTGAAATAACAGGTGATGCTAGTTATAACAGGCTATTAAATGCTAAAAGTGCCAGTTATAACGTGGTCCAATGTGCAGGGTCTATGACATATTTAGCTAAGAACATGGAAAAAGAGTTTAACATTCCTTTTGTAAAAATTAGTTTCGTTGGACTTGAAGATACTAAAAGCTCACTTCTTAGAATAGCAAGTTTATTTGGGGATAAGGATACTATAGAAAAAACTTTAGCTTATATAAAAAGAGAAGAGGAAAAGGTTTTACCAATAATTGAAAAGTATAAGAAGAATTTAAAGGGTAAGAAGGCAGCAATTTTTGTAGGTGGTGGTTTTAAAGCAATATCTCTTATAAGACAATTTAGGGAGCTTGGAATTGAAACTGTTATGGTTGGTACACAAACAGGTAAAAAAGAAGATTATGAAGTTATTAATAGTTTAATAAATGAAGGAACAGTAGTTTTAGATGATGCAAACCCTGCAGAACTTGAAAAATTTATGATTGAAAAGGGTGCAGATATTTTAGTTGGAGGTGTAAAGGAAAGACCACTTGCCTATAAGCTTGGAGTTGCTTTTTGTGATCATAACCATGAAAGAAAACATCCTCTTTCAGGCTATGATGGAGCAATAAATTTTGCAAAAGAAATAAATTTGTCAATTAACAGTCCAGTATGGAAATATGTATAAATGTTAGGGGTGAATATAATGAAAAAGAAAAGAGAAGAATATGTAGATTTAACAGTTAATCCATGTAAGATGTGTATGCCAATGGGTGCAGTTAATGCTTTGTATGGAATAAAGGGTTGTATGACTATTTTACATGGTTCACAAGGATGTAGTACATATATTAGAAGACATATGGCTACACATTATAATGAACCAATTGATATTGCATCTTCATCCTTAACAGAAGAAGGTACAGTATATGGAGGGGAAAAGAATTTAATAAAGGGACTTGAAAATTTAATAAAGCAATACAATCCTGAGGTTATTGCAATAGGAACAACATGTTTAGCAGAAACTATAGGTGAGGACGTTAAAAGAATTAGCAAATTATTCAAGGAAAATCACCCAGATGAAAAGGTGCATATAATACCAGTTCAAACACCAGGCTATGGAGCTACACAATTTGGTGGTTTTTTTAAAGCTTTAAGAGCTACAGTAGAATCAGTTGATATGATTACAGATAAAAACAATAAAATCAATGTAATTTTAGGACCCTCAAGTCCAGCTGATGTTAGAGAAATAAAGGAGATTTTAGAAAGTTTTAATATAGATTATATTCTACTTCCAGATGTTTCAGATAATTTAGATGATATTCATAGAAAAGTATATGCTAGATTACCTCAAAAAGGAACCTCCATAGAGGAGATTTTAAAAATGGCTGGAGCAAAGGCAACTATTGAAATTTCAACTTTTGTCAAAGATGAATCTTCTGTTGGGTTATATCTTGAAGAAGAATTTAATGTGAAAAATTATAGAATAAATGTACCAAGGGGATTAAGGGATACAGATACATTTTTAGAGTTACTATCAAAACTATCAGGGAAACCTATTCCAGAAAAATATATATCTGAAAGAGGCAGATACATAGATGGAATGATAGATACACACAAATATAACGCAGAAGCAAGAGTTGCAATATTTGGAGAACCA